>JAYVSA010000001.1:0-7974 GCA_043775765.1 Breznakibacter sp.
AACATGAAAATAATACTCGACTACTCGTGGAACCACACAGGAGTGGAGTTTTGGGCATGGAAGGATGTGGTTAAAAATCAAGAGAAATCTATTTATAAAGATTGGTATAATATCACCAAATTTGACGACCCGAAAACGCCCGAAAACGAATTTGAGTACAAAGGCTGGTATAACATTGCAAGTCTTCCAGAACTCAAAAAAGTAAACATCACCACCGAACGCATCAACGGTAAGCCTTACGAAGGAGATATGAACGAAGGTGCTAAAAAGCATATCTTCGAGGTTACCAAACGCTGGCTCATGCCTTATGGTGACTTGTCTAAAGGTCTCGATGGATACCGCCTCGATGTGGCCGATCAAATTCCGATGGGTTTTTGGCGACAATATCGCAATTACGTAAAATCAATTAATCCAAACGCCTTTTTAGTTGGCGAAATTTGGTGGGAGAAATGGCCAAATACACTCATGAATCCTGCACCCTATTTGCAAGGTACTATTTTCGATGCCGTTATGTTTTATCAACTCTATAAGCCTGCTCGTTACTTCTTTGCCAATACTGACAGCACCATTGATGCCACGCAGTTTAAGCAGGCGTTGCTCAAGGAATGGAGCCAAATGGACGAAGAGCACCAATACGCTCAAATGTGTACCAACTCAACCCACGATACGCAACGCTTACTCACCGATTTCTATAATAAAGGGAATTATAAGGTTGGCGGTTATCCATACGAGAACAAGAGTTACCGTACTGGAAAACCCGATGCTGAAACATTTAGCCGTTTGCATCTCTATCTTATTCAGCAGTTTACCAATATTGGTGCGCCTAATATTTACAACGGTGAAGAGATGGGAATGTGGGGATGCGACGATCCTGATTGCAGAAAACCTCTTATGTGGCCCAATATTGATTTTGCTCCTGAGCGAAAAGACTACCATCATCCTGAAAGTAACTTGGTAGACACCGTTAAGTTTAACACGACTCATTTTGAGTTTTATAAGAAACTAATCAAAATTCGCAAAGAGAACCGTGAGTTAACGCTCGGAAAACTTGAGTTTCTCCAAACAGACGAAAAGCTTCTTGTATATTCACGAACCAAGGGAACAGCACAAATTATTGTGGCGCTTAATGCATCTACACACCAAAAAGAAGTAGTGCTGCCAACGCAAGAGTCTTATATCGATTTGTTAACGAACCAAATAGTCAACGGCGGAAATATAACGTTATCTCCTCTATCTGGTATGATTTTGAAGCCAATTAAATAGGGCATAATCTCTATAAAACGCTAAAGGAGCAATCTTATACTGTTAAGATTGCTCCTTTAGCGTTTTATGGTTATTCGTATTTTAGAAATTATTGAGTTAAAATTAAATCCCCCATTAAAAACAACTATTTCGCTCCCCTCGAAGAGTTTGAAAACCTTGAACTGAAAATAGCATCTGTATAAAAGGGAATGGCTTTGTTGATAATATTTTTTAACAATTGATGTCTATGGACTCTTTATAAAGGCTATTTTTATTTTATAATGTCTACTTATTTATACTCGAACTTGAGTTGTAAAATACTTAAGATGAGGTATATAGTGTGGCTTAGTTTGCCGTAAATTCCACTTTGTTGCTACATTCAATAGTTGATTACATTTTTTAACACTCTCTTTGTCTTGGTGGTACGATTAGCATTTTACTTATTGTAATTAGCCTTCGTTTTTAAAACATCTATTCTATTAAAAAATATTTAATAGACGCGAGTTTTGGTAATCTTATCTGTTTTCAATATCCAATCAGTAAGCTTATTTCTTGTTTCAGTCTAATGTTTTTCTTTTGCTTGGCTCTCTTTTCGGTTGTTCACATCAACCTCAGCCAATTTAACGATTTATTAGGTTTCACTTTTTTAATTTACACACATGAAAAAAACAATTACACTTTTGCTCTTTGCCGTTTTTTCAGTAATGTGCTCTTCCGTAAATGCACAGTGGCTTTCTACGGGTAACAACAAAATATTAAAAGATGGCAACCCAATTACCCTTCGTGGGGTGAATTTTGGCGATTGGCTCGTTTTTGAGGGTTACATGATGAATCTCGATGTTAATGGGAAACGATCGCCCGCTGCTATTCGTAGTGCCGTGAAGTCGCTTTTAGGAAACGATGAGGCTAAAACCGTTACCTTCGAAACCAATTGGCGCAACTCCATTATTACTGAAGCCGATTTTCAAAAGGCTAAGGCTTTAGGATACAATGTAGTGCGCGTACCATTTCACTACAACATGTTCTGGAATGGCTCAGCCACTAAAAACGATGGTTTTACATGGCTCGACAAAGCCGCTACTTGGGCACAAAACAACGGCATTTATGTCATATTTTGTATGCACGCTGCTCCAGGTTGTCAAAACCCCGATTATCATAGCGACAACGTAAGTGGAGACGATCATTCGGGCCCTGTTAACTTCTGGAGCAACTGGAATAATGTTACCACTGCGGGTAAGGTATGGAGACTCATTGCAGCGCGTTACACCTCAAACCCTTGGGTGGCTGGCTACGATTTGCTTAATGAGCCTAAACTCGACTCCAATAAATCGCTATTAAAACAGTCGTATAAAGAGATGACCGCTCAAATTCGTGCGGTTGATGGCAACCATCTTATCTTTGCAGAAGGGAACTATTGGGGTTCAGATTTCTACGATATGCTCGAGAAATGGGATAGCAAACTGGTTTTTGAAGGGCACTATTACGGTGCGCAAAACGAAGCCGATCCGAACCCCGATTTGGCCACTCGCAAAAGTTTAGCTAACGGCATTGGAGTACCCCTTTTCATGGGCGAGTTTGGCGAAAATAGCGCCAGTTGGGTTAAAGCAGCCCGTCTTGATTACGAAACGCAAAACGTCGATTGGGCTTTTTGGGCTTGGAAACGCCAATCTACCGATCGTTCAATCTACTCCTTCAACTCTACTTCGGGCTGGGATCAAATTACCAACTACATTAAAAATGGTGGCACAAAACCATCTGTAGCCAATGTAGAGAGCTGGTTAGCAGGAATCTACACCAACGTAAAACTTGCCTCGTGTACCTATGTCTCGTCGTTGCAAAATACTCTACGTCCGGGCTGGCCAACGGGTAGTGTCATCTGGTTACAAAACAGTGGCAGTTATGTATCATCTCAAAATGGCACTGCTGCTATGACCTGCAATAGTGGTGCGGCAAGCACTTGGGAGAAATTCACTGTGGTTGATGCTGGCAACTGGAAAGTGGCACTCTTGGGCAACAATGGTAAATATGTTAATTGTCAAAATGGAGTTGCATCTATTACTTGCACTAGCGCCTCAATTGCTGGTTGGGAGGCGTTCGACTGGATTGATGTCAACGGACAAGTAGCCCTCAAAGGCTTTAACGGCAAATTCATTTGCTCCGAGGGCGGTGCCACCACTGGCATGACCTGCAATCGTGAAACCGTTTCTGGTTGGGAGTCGTTTGCTTATGCCATCTCTACTAAATCGCTCCAATTAGAGCCTCAAGAGAGTAGCACACACGAGTTTCAGATTTATCCAAATCCGCTCACCAACGGCCAGTTACATATTCAAGGCGTTAGCAACAATAGCATCTTAAATGTTTATAATACAGCTGGTTTGCTCGTTCAAATAGTATCTGTTCCCGATGCTCAAACCATCGATCTATCATCACTGTCAGCAGGCATTTACACCCTTGTTTTCCTAAACAACGGCACGCCACAAACCACCAAACTGATGGTTAAATAACTCATCATAACAAAAAAAAGGCACAGAATTTTAGTTCTGTGCTTTTTTTTTGTGCAAATCACTCAAAATGGCTCTCTTCTGCCTATTTTGAAACGGTCACTATTAACCTAGATTTTCATTACGGATTCTGATTTAAAATCATTAAAATCAATCTGTTACAAAAAAAAATCGGCATCTTTCTGTTGTTTAACAAGAGAGGATGCCGAATTAAAAACCTTACAACTATACTATTCTTCTAATAATTTGACTCTTTAATTTCGAAATAACTTTGTGGATGCAGACAAGCTGGGCAGTTTTGTGGCGCTTTGGTGCCTTCGTGTAAATAACCGCAATTACGGCATTTCCAGACTATTTTATCATCACTAGCAAAGACATGACCAGCCTCAAGGTTGTTGTACAACTTCCTATAACGTTCTTCGTGAGCTTTTTCAACTTTCGCAATGAGTTTAAAGGCCATGGATATTTCCTTAAAGCCCTCTTCTTCTGCAACGCGCGCAAACTCAGGATAGAGATCTGTCCACTCTTCATTTTCGCCATCAGCAGCCGCTTTTAGGTTATCGAGCGTGGTGCCAATAACACCAGCAGGGTAAGATGCCGTGATTTCTACCATTCCTCCTTCTAGAAACTTAAAAAAGCGTTTTGCATGTTCCTTTTCGTTGAGCGCAGTTTCCATAAAAAGTGCTGCTATTTGCTCCAAGCCCTCTTTTTTTGCTACGCTTGAGTAGTATTCATAGCGGTTTTTTGCCTGCGATTCGCCAGCAAATGCCTTTAGCAAATTCTGCTCAGTACGAGTTCCTTTTAATGATGCCATAAGTATATATATTTAAATTGTCTCTGTTTTTGGTTCTTTTAATTACTTGTACTTTACAAATTTCATTATTCGCCATAGGCTTCCAACATCTACAGTTTCAATAGATTGAAGACCGTTAAGAGCCATCGATTCCTTAATCTGAGATTCGGAAAGTATGGCCTGATCACTGGGTGATATGCCGTAAGCAATCCACAAAAATGAATCGTCTTTGAAAAGAGGAAGAAAGAGTGCTGAGTTTCCTTCGACTTCATCTAAAGAGGCAACAAAAATAACTCCTAAACCCAAATCGACGCCACTATAAGAGTAGTTTATTCCTTCTTTAAAAAACTCGTCTAAAAAAAGTTGATGAGCATTAAATATGAGAAACTTTCTGCTGAGGTTAATTTTCATTGTTTTACTATTAAAATGGGAAAACAGATTTCCACCCTAAATTTAAATATAATTTCTTAAATATTGGGTATGTGAATTTTAAATATATCAAAGAAAAATAGTACTTTCATGAGATGCACTCACCAGAAATAATGGCCGTATGAGCGTTGATTTAACGACAGTATCTCTCAAAGATGTTTTTAAGCGGAAGAAGAATGACCAAGAGATTTTTTCCGAACTGATGTCGTTTAAGGTTAATGAGGTTTTGCTGGTGGCTACCCATTACGATGCCTATTCAATTGTGCGTGAAGGGCGTTTTTTTGATAAGATTTTTGGCGAATATTTGCAACTCAATCTTCTTACAGCACCTCGTGTAACAAGCGTTGCATCTACTGAAGAGGCCGTGGAGATTAATAAGAGTACTCATTTTAGTATGGCTATTCTTATGGTTGGTCTCGATAAAGGCACACCCCTACATTTGGCTAAACTTCTGAAAATTCATCGCCCAGAACTTCCTATTTTGATGATGGTGAATAACAGTGCAGACCTCAAATACTTCGACGAGGCCACTCGGAATATTGACTTCATTGAGCGTATATTTGTATGGAATGGCGATTCACGTATCTTTTTGGCCATGATAAAATATGTGGAAGACAAGATGAATGTGGCCAAAGACGTGGCTGTGGGCGATGTGCGAATTATTTTGCTCGTGGAAGATTCACACAAATATTACACCCACTATCTGCCTTTGCTTTATTCTATTGTGCTCAATCAAACGCAAGCCATTTTGGAGGAGGAGACGAGCGAGAGGCTTCATAAAATATTGAAAATGCGAGCTCGACCAAAAATCTTGCTTGTGAGTAACTACAACGATGCGCAACAAATTATAGATCAATATGCCGAAAACCTACTTTGTGTCATCTCCGACGTGGAGTTCAAGCGAGACGGTAAGCCATGCTACAATGCTGGCGTTGAGCTTATTGAGTATGTGAAATCGAAGGTGTCTATTCCAACCCTTTTGCAGTCTTCTAACATAGAGAATAGAGCAAAGGCAGATTCTGTGGGTGCCGATTTTATAGACAAACATTCAGAAACTCTTATTCAAGATATTACCGATTTTATTTATCAGAAATTGGGTTTTGGCGATTTTGTTTTTAAAAATAGTCGTGGAATGGTTGTTGCCACGGCCCGAACGCTTCAAGAATTTAAGGAGTGTATAGTCAATGTTCCGCTGGAGTCTCTTCTTTTTCATGCGGGAAGGAATGGCATCTCAACATGGTTAATGGCTCGAGGCGAGATTGTTACCGCCAAACGACTGCGCAAGGTTCGAATAGAGGATTTTGAGAGTTCGATCAAATTAAAAGAGACCATTTTGCAGGCTTTTGAAGATGTGAGACTAGACAGGCTTAAAGGTGGTGTGGTTCTTTTTGAAGAACAATCTGTAACCAATAACCGTTTCATCACCCGAATTGGCGAAGGCTCGTTTGGCGGAAAGGGCAGGGGAATGGCGTTTATAAGTCATTTTATTGAAAATATAGACTTTGAAAAACTTATTCCATCGCTTCAAATTCGAATTCCACCAACCACGGTTATCGGAGCCACTGAATTTAGTAAGTTTATCGAATCCAATAACTTATCGCATGATATATATGGTACGGCTTCTTTTGAGGAGATAAAAGAGCGTTTTTTGCAAGGAAACTTCTCGCCAGAGGTTGAAAGTCAGTTGCGCCAGTACGTAGCCTGTATGCAAAACCCCATAGCCGTGCGCTCTTCTGGGTTGTTTGAAGACTCGCTCTTGCAACCTTTTGCAGGTGTTTATGCCACTTACATTATCCCCAATAATCATCCCATTGAGGAGGTTAACTTTATGCAGTTGTGCAATGCCATCAAATTGGTTTATGCCTCAATTTTTAGCCCAACAGCGAAATCTTATTTTGAGGCAGTAGATTATAGGGTGGAGGATGAGAAGATGGCCGTAGTTTTGCAACAGCTTGTAGGCCAGAAGAGTAGAGATTTTTTTTACCCGCATCTAAGTGGTGTGGCTCAATCAACCAATTACTATCCATTTGCCTGCATGAAGCCTGAGGATGGTTTTGCTGTATTGGCTGTTGGGCTTGGTAAATATGTTGTTGGAGGCGAGAAGGCGTGGCGCTTTTGTCCTAAATATCCAATGCTGGAACTCAACTCTATTGCCGATCAAATTCGCGATTCTCAGAACTATTTTTATGGTCTCGATCTTACACGAAACAATGAGAACTTGCTTGAGTTAGGTGAAGATTCGGCTTTATGTAAAATAGACATCAAAGAGGCTGAGGAGGATGGAAACCTAACACACTGTGCCGAAGTGTATGATCGCGAAAATGACCACATGGTTGCCGACTTCTCGGTGCGAGGTGCGCGGGTGGTGAATTTTGCTAATATTTTAAAATACGATTCAACTCCGCTGGCTTCAATGCTCGATTTGCTCCTACGTTTTTTTACCGAGGCACTTGGTTCACCCGTGGAAATTGAGTTTGCAGTCGATTTAGATACTTCGCCACATCCCACTCTTTATCTGCTCCAAATAAAACCCCTTATTAGGCTCGAATCTCATATCGACGTAGATTTCTCTGTGGCTCAGGAGAAGAACGTGCTCTTACAATCGAGTAAAGGCATGGGCAATGGAATATTGGATTATATTACCGACATTATCTACCTCAAGCCAGAACTATTCGACAAGACAAAAACATCTGAAATGGCTCTTGAAATGGAGCAAATCAACCGCCTTATGGTGACAGAAAAGCGTGAATATTTGCTCATTGGCATTGGTCGTTGGGGCACGCGCGATAGGTTTACTGGGATACCTGTTTTTTGGTCACAAATATCTCATGCTAAGGTGATTGTGGAGGTTGGATTGCCCAATTTCCCTCTTGAAGCTTCGCTGGGCTCTCACTTCTTTCACAATGTTACGAGTATGAACGTGGGCTATTTTTCGGTGCCCTACAACAATAAAGAGGGGTGGGTTAATTTTGAACAGCTCAATGCCTTGCCAACTTACTCTGAAACAAC
>JAYVSA010000002.1:0-1615 GCA_043775765.1 Breznakibacter sp.
ATTGATAAAGATGATAACAATATCTTCACCTCTGTTGCAGGCATGGATGCTTTCAGCGGTACCGATGGCTGCAAAATCGCCATCGCCCTGATAAGTAAAGACATATTTTTCGGGCAACAGACGCTTAATTGCCGTCGCCACTGCAGGCGCCCGTCCATGTGAAGCTTGGTGCCAATCGATATCCAAATATTTATAGATAAAAACGGCACATCCAACAGGGCCTACACCAATGGTTTCTTCTTGTATTTGAAGCTCTTCTATAACCTCAGCCAGCAACTTATGTATCGTGCCATGACTACATCCTGGGCAGTAGTGCATGATATCATCGGTTAAGAGCGAACTTTTTTTAGAAACGATATTCTCGGGTGAAACAATTTTCAAATCTTCGTTCATGGCTTATTGCTTAACTAAAAGTTGTTCAATTGCTTTAATCACTTCATCGGGCGAGGCGATGATGCCCCCTAAACGACCAAAATGTTTAACTGGTGTTTTTCCATTTACGGCAAGTCTTACATCTTCAACCATTTGTCCGGCACTCATCTCCACAGAGAGTATTCCTTTGAGTTGACTGGCCAGTTTATTGAGTGGTTTTTCTGGGAACGGAAAAAGAGTAATTGGACGTAAAAGACCTACTTTAAGTCCATTTTTACGCGCCACTTCTACTGCTTTTTGGCAAATTCGAGCGCTAACGCCATAAGCTACCAAAAGATATTCAGCATCTTGGGTTTGAAACTCTTCGTAGCGAACTTCGTTTTCAATTATTTTGGTGTATTTGGCTTGAAGTTTTGTGTTATGATCCTCCTGAACAATAGGATCTATCTCTAAAGAGGTAATGATGTTGCGTTCGCGCGATTTAGGCTTACCTGTAGTTGCCCACGGATATTTAATGGCAATCTCCTCGTTTGTTAACCGTTGATGGTGGTTTTTGAGAACCACCTTCTCCATCATCTGACCTATCACACCATCCGATAAAATAAGGGAGGGGTTACGATATTTGAAAGCAAGTTCAAAGCCCAACTCTACAAAATCGGCCATCTCTTGTACCGATGATGGAGCAAGAACAATAAGCTTATAGTCGCCATGACCGCCACCTTTAACCGACTGAAAATAATCGCTTTGCGCTGGCTGAATGGTTCCTAACCCAGGCCCGCCACGAACAATATTTACAATCAGACATGGAAGTTCGGCACCAGCAATATAAGACATCCCTTCTTGCATGAGACTCACACCGGGACTTGAGGAGGAGGTCATAACCTTTTTCCCACATCCGGCACCTCCATAAAGCATATTAATGGCTGATATTTCACTTTCGGCCTGCAAAACCACCATTCCAGTCGTTTCCCAAGGTTTCTCGTCCATTAAAGTCTCCATTATTTCACTCTGAGGGGTAATTGGATAGCCAAAATAACCATCCACACCACAGCGAATGGCAGCTTCTGCAATGGCCTCGTTTCCCTTCATTAACTTATACTCTTTCATACCTTAAATGTATCGTATAATCTTACAAATCAATAAATTAAACAGTCTAAACCTTAGTCCGATAAACTGTAATGCAACTATCAGGACAAACAATAGCACAGTTGGCACATCCTATACATAAATCGGGATGTTGAGG
>JAYVSA010000003.1:0-4029 GCA_043775765.1 Breznakibacter sp.
ATCTCTTGTTTATTCCACATACTAAAATTGGTGATTTTTCTGGATATATTGATAAAACAAAAGATGACACGTTTTATAATCTTTAACCGATTTAAACTCAATAATTTGAATTACTTGCGCATTTACCTTTCGTTTCGTTGCAATATCTTTTAATTCGGTTGCAACATCACTACCAGTACCAGCCACTCCTATTACAAAATCGCCCGTTTTATAACTCTCTGGCCATTCAACATAACGGGTGAAATTATATAAATAGAGTGCTTGCATTTTGGCAAGTTGCGCAAAACTACTAGAGGACAAGAGGGTAAATAAAGTAATAATAAAAATAGCTTTAGTTTTCTTTTTCATAAGGTAAACTGTTTTAAAATTAAGAGTTGGCTTTATCTGTTACACTAATATACTGAATTAAACGGTGTACAAATCTTTTTGTTTCATCTTTTTAGAACAGAGTCATAATTTAATTTAAACTTTTTGAATCTTTTGGTCTAATTTAGTTGCTTTTTAAATTAACGTTAATATATTACTTAAAGCCGTTTCCTCTCATCTCACAAAGAACTAAAATATTGATATTCAATATAATCACATTAAAAAATCAAACACACATGATTTAACAGTAAGGATTACAACAACTTCCTTATTTTTACCAATTATAAATAGGGGCTTTAAGTATTGTTTTGTAATGTAGAAATAGCAATTCAATGCATATCTTTACTAATTTTGTGGTTCAAATTTTGAAAACACCTGATGCAAGTATTTGTTCAGACTCACAAGCACCTAATAGATAATTTAGATACTCCTATTAAACGTTCGTTAATGGACGAAATAGATTGGAGTAAACGGCTTATAGGCATCCGAGGAACTAGGGGAATAGGCAAAACATCCTTTTTGCTTGGATATGCAAAGAAGTATTTTCCGAATACTGAAAAGTGCTTATTCGTAAATCTCAACAACTTCTATTTCACCAATCGCACGATAATCTCCTTTGCAACTGAATTTTACATAAAAGGTGGACGAAGCCTTCTTTTAGATCAGATTTACAAATACCCTAATTGGGCTTCTGAAATAAAGCAATGTTACGATCAACTACCCGAATTACAACTTGTTTTTAGCAACTCTCTGGAGATGAATGCTGTAGATGAAGATGAATTCGTTATGGCAAATGCAAAAATCTACACCCTTGAGGGATTCTCTTTTAGAGAATATCTGAATCATAAAACAGGACAAAGTTTTAAACCTCTTGCGTTCAATGAAATCATTGACAACCACGAAGCTATTGCCCAAGAAATCAATCTCTTATGTAGTCCGCTTAGTTATTATAAAGAGTATTTATACCGCGGATATTACCCATTTCTATTAAACAGAAAGCGCAACTACCTCGAAACACTCTTGAAGATTGTAAACTTTACCCTCGAAATAGATGTGAGTTCACAACGACAAGTAGAGCTTAAATATTTGCCTAAGTTGCGTAAATTACTCTATCAGGTGGCTATTACAGCACCTTTTCAGCCCAATGTAAGCAAGCTGAGTGAAGATATTGAAACCTCGAGAGCTACGGTAATGAACTATCTTCAATACTTAAGCGATGCCTCTTTAGTTCATCTGTTTTTTTCGAGCAAGAGTGATGGCGCAAAAAAACCTGAGATGATTTATCTTTACAATCCCAATTTAGCTTACGCGGTATTTCGAGGTGATGGGCAACCTGGTTCACTCAATAAAACATTCTTTATCAATCAATTAAAGACAAAGAACAAAGTTGAACTCGACAGAAACAAAAACTTTATCATAAATGAAACGGTACCATTTATGATTGAGGAACAAGGAATTGAATCAATAAAAAACACATCAAAATATAGAGCTGTAGACGGAATTGCCGTTGGACGAGACCACGCAATTCCTCTCTGGCTTTTTGGTTTTTTATACTGATTTGAATTAAAAGAGAATTTATAATATTTTAAACATCATAATTAATAATTAAGAGAAGACGATGGCAAAACAGAAAAAGTTTATCACATGTGATGGTAACTATGCAGCGTCACACATCGCTTACATGTTTAGCGAAGTGGCTGCTATCTATCCAATCACTCCATCTTCTACTATGGCTGAATATATCGACGAGTGGTCGGCAGCTGGTAGAAAGAACATTTTTGGTGAAACCGTTAAAGTAGAAGAGATGCAATCAGAAGCTGGTGCGGCTGGTGCAATGCACGGGTCTCTTCAGGCTGGTGCGTTAACTTCAACCTTTACAGCATCTCAAGGTTTGTTGTTGATGATTCCGAATATGTACAAAATTTCGGGAGAGTTATTACCTGGCGTTTTCCACGTTAGTGCACGTAGCTTAGCAGCTCAGGCATTATCAATCTTTGGCGATCATTCAGATGTTATGTCGGCTCGCCAAACTGGTTTTGCTATGTTGGCAACTGGTAGTGTTCAAGAAGTTATGGACTTAGCTGGTATTGCTCACTTGGCATCGATCAAAAGTCGTGTTCCTTTCATGCACTTCTTTGATGGCTTTAGAACATCGCATGAGATTCAAAAAATCGAGGAGTTAGCTCAAGAAGATATCGCTCATTTATTGGATTACGATGCTATTCAAGCATTTAGAGACAGAGCTTTAAATCCTGAGCACCCAGTAACACGCGGTACTGCACAAAACCCAGATATCTACTTCCAATCGCGCGAAGCAGCTAACTCTTTCTACGATAAATTACCTGATTTGGTAAATTATTATATGGAAGAGATTGGAAAAGTTACTGGTCGTAAATATGCTCCATTTACCTATTACGGTGCTGCCGATGCAACCAACGTAATTGTGGCAATGGGTTCTATTACCGATACTGTTAAAGAGACCATCGATTACTTAGCTAAAAAAGGTGAGAAAGTTGGTTTGATGTCGGTTAACTTATACCGCCCATTTTCGGCAAAATATTTCATGAATGCTCTTCCAAAATCGGTTAAGAGAATTTGTGTTCTTGATCGTACGAAAGAGCCAGGTGCTAATGGTGATCCATTGTATCTTGATGTTGTTGAGTTATTTAACGGCGTTAAAGATGCTCCAATTATTGTTGGTGGTCGTTATGGCTTATCATCAAAAGATACTACTCCAACTCACGTTATCTCTATTTTCGAGAACTTGGCTATGAACGAGCCAAAAAATCAATTTACCGTTGGTATTGTTGATGATGTTACATTCAAATCGTTACCATTAAAAGAGGAGATTTCATTTGCTCAACCGGGCACTTTTGAAGGTAAATTCTATGGTTTAGGTTCTGATGGTACTGTTGGTGCTAACAAAAACTCAATTAAAATTATTGGTGATAATACCGATAAATACGCACAAGCTTACTTCGCATACGACTCTAAAAAGTCGGGTGGTATTACTATTTCTCACCTTCGATTTGGTGATAATCCAATTCGTTCGCCATATTTGGTAAATACACCTGATTTCGTGGCTTGTCACGTTACAGCTTACGTACACCAATATGATGTACTTAAAGGGCTTAAAAAAGGAGGTACTTTCTTGTTAAACTCTATCTACGATGGAGAAGGAACAAGCAAGTTTATCCCTAATGCTATGAAAAAATATATGGCCGATAACGACATCAATTTCTACATCATCAATGCAACTGACATTGCTGAAGAGATTGGTTTAGGTTCTCGTACAAACACCATCATGCAGGCGGCTTTCTTTAAAATTGCTGAGGTAATTCCTTACGATTTAGCTGTTAAGTCAATGAAATATGCTATCGACAAATCGTTTGGTAAAAAAGGCGAAAAAGTTGTTAGTATGAACTATGCAGCGGTTGATAAAGGTGGTGCACCAGTGAAGGTTGAGGTTAAAAAAGAGTGGTCTAATTTAGATACTAAAGAAGCTGCATCTACAAAAGTTCTTCCTGCATTTATTAAAGATATCATGATGCCAATCAATGCTCAAAAGGGGGATGATCTTCCTGTAAGTGCATTTAAAGGTATTGAAGATGGTACTTTCCCTAACGGAACTACTGCATTCGAAAAACGTGGTATTGCTGTTAA
>JAYVSA010000004.1:0-3348 GCA_043775765.1 Breznakibacter sp.
TAAATGCTATTTCTGGTTTTAATTCCTCAATAATCTCCAATGCTTCTTCAAGACTAAAGTGTGATATATGTTTTTCATTTCTTAAACCATTAATTACCAAACATTTAAGGTTTATCATTTCGCTTTTCCATCTCTTTGATATGTAATTTGCATCAGTAAGATAGCAAAAATCATTAATTCTAAACCCTAAAACAGCCATTTTATAGTGCATCGCTTTTATAGGCACTATCTCCCTTTCGCCAATCATAAATGGCTTATCCGTAATTTCAATTAAATTAATTTCAGGTACTCCAGGATACTTTGTCTCTTGAAAAGAGTAGCTAAAGTCTGCTCGAATGGCTTTGGCCGCACTTGCTTCACAATAAACATCTATTGGCTTCTTCATAAAGTAATTAAAAGCTCTTACGTCATCCAATCCACCAATATGATCCTTATGCTCATGTGTTATTAATATAGCATCTAACTGTTTTGTTTTCGCTCTTAAGTGTTGATATCTAAAATCAGGACCCCCATCTATTTGAATGGTCTTTCCTTCGTCATAGATTAAAAGAGAAGATCGTAGCCGCTTATCTCGTGAATCTTTTGACAAACAAACAGAACATTCACAACCAATCATTGGTACGCCTTGAGATGTTCCAGTTCCTAAAAATCTTATCCTCACTTATATGTTTTTATCTAATATAATAAATTTAACAATATATTACACCTTTTAAGGGTTGCTATTTTGCAAAACAGATGATTTTTTCTTTCATGCAAATAGTAGACCACTATAGGCTTTATATGATTGAATTTTCAACAAACATAAATTAGTGACGATAAACATAAAAAAGCCCAATGAGATACTCGCTCATTGGGCTTAAATGTGCTATAATTCGCTAATAAACCTCGCCCTTTGCTGATTTTAGGGTGTTTATCATTAATGATGTTATTGTCATGGGGCCTACTCCACCTGGAACAGGAGTGATGTAACTACATTTTGGAGCTACTTCATCAAATAATACATCACCCTTTAAGCGCCAGCCTAGTTTTGTCTCTGGTGCCGTTACACGGGTGGTACCAACATCTAAAATTACGGCTCCTGCTTTCACCATATCGGCGGTTACAAATCCAGGAATTCCTATAGCCGCAACAATAATATCGGCATTGGCGCAAATATCTTTTAAATTCTTCGTTCTACTGTGGCATACTGTAACGGTGGCATCCCATGGTTTCTGTGAAAGGAGAATACTCATCGGACGTCCAACAATATTGCTTCTTCCTATAACAACCACATTCTTGCCACTGGTTTCAATTTTATAGCGTTTGATGAGTTCAAGCATCCCTTGTGGCGTTGCCGATACAAAGGCTGGCACACCAATTGACATTCGACCAACGTTCACCGGGTGAAATCCATCAACATCTTTTCTTGGATCAATAGCGTTGTTTACTTTATCTTCGGAGATGTGTTTTGGCAATGGCAATTGGACTATAAAACCATCTAAACCAGCATCTTCATTAAATTCCTTCACCTTTTTAAGAAGCTCATCTTCGGTAACATTGGTATCAAAGCGTACCAATGATGATTTAAAACCAACCTCTTCGCAAGCTTTCATTTTACCAGCGACATAAGATTCACTTCCACCATCGTTACCAACTAAAATGGCTGCTAAATGGGGCGCTCTCTTTCCGCTAGCAATTAACTTACTCACTTCAAGAGCAATTTCATCTCTTACCTCTTTCGAGATTTTTTTTCCGTCTATTAACTCCATATTCTATATTATTATCTGCGTCCAGAGGGCATATTACCCATCATTTTCGACAAATTCTTACCTTGCGATACCATTTTCATAACCTTGCGTGTATCGTCAAATTGTTTGATTAGTCGATTCACATCTTCTATCTTCGTGCCACTTCCCGCCGCGATTCTTTTTCTGCGACTTCCATTCAAGACCTCAGGGTTTTCACGCTCAGTTGGGGTCATTGAATGAATTATAGCTTCAATACTTTTGAAGGCATTATCATCAAAATCAACATCTTTTAATGCTTTTCCCATGCCTGGAATCATTGATGCTAAATCTTTAAGATTACCCATCTTTTTGATTTGCTGAATTTGACTTAAGAAATCATTGAAACTAAATTGATTTTTAGCTATTTTCTTTTGTAATTTCCTTGCTTCGTCAACATCATATTGTTCTTGAGCGCGCTCTACAAACGATACAATGTCACCCATTCCCAAAATTCTATCGGCCATACGGCTCGGGTGGAATACGTCTAGCGCCTCAAGCTTTTCGCCTGTACCAACAAATTTGATTGGTTTATTTACAATTGAACGAATTGAAAGCGCGGCACCACCGCGAGTATCGCCATCTAATTTGGTTAAAACAACACCATCGAAGTCAAGTCTATCGTTAAATTCTTTAGCGGTATTTACAGCATCCTGACCAGTCATTGAATCCACCACAAAGAGAATCTCTTCGGGCTCAACCGCTTTTTTGATGGCAGCAATCTCGTTCATCATCTGCTCGTCAACGGCCAAGCGACCTGCCGTATCTATGATTACCAAATCATAGCCTTCTAAACGAGCTTTTTTAACACCGTCTTTTGCAATTTTAACAGGGTCAGTACTACCCTCTTCAGTATAAACAGGTACGCCAATTTGTTCGCCAAGTATTTGAAGCTGTTTTATAGCTGCTGGTCGATAAACGTCGCCAGCAACCAATAAAACCTTGCGTCCACGTTTGGTTTTTAGCATATTAGCTAATTTACCCGAGAACGTTGTTTTACCCGAACCTTGCAAACCAGCCATTAATATAACCGCAGGATTACCCTTTATATTAATGTCAATATTTGTACCTCCCATAAGAGCAGTTAACTCGTCATGGACAATTTTAACCATCAATTCGCCAGGCTTCACCGCTGTGATAACATTGTTGCCCATAGCCTTCTCTTTTACCGATTCCGTAAAAGTTTTGGCAATTTTATAGTTAACATCGGCATCTAAAAGAGCCTTACGAACATCTTTTAGTGTTTCAGCAATATTTAATTCGGTAATTTTGTTCTGACCCTTAAGTGTCTTTAACGAGCGTTCTAACCGTTCCGAAAGATTTTCAAACATTGTATCCTTTTTTAAAATAGAGTGCAAAAATAGAAATATTTTACCTTACTAACTATTTTATTTTTAATCAAATTCACTCATTTTTTCGAACCCCATTTTGCCATTTTTTTTAGTACCTTTGCCAACTTGGTTTCTTTTATTAATTTTATATAACATAATGAGCAGTGTCATTGTCGTATTTTCGAACAGAAAGAATGGTTGGTTACAAATGCAGGTTTTTTTACAAGATATTGCAACTAACGGAACAAATAAAC
>JAYVSA010000005.1:0-2556 GCA_043775765.1 Breznakibacter sp.
CGCCAGTTGTGCGGGTATGGTTAACCTGCCCAACGGCTGCTACCGATGGTAAAATGGCCGCTTTTGCAATCTTCAGATTGGCCTCTGCCTGCGTTATGCGAGTCAAAGCAATCTTAATGTCGATATTTTGCGCCAATCCCTCGGTAATGAGCTGCTGAAGTTGTGCATCGGTAAAATACTCCTTCCACGGCACATTGGCAATGGAAGTGGTATCGGAAAGAGTACTATCTGCCTCATCACGAAACAACCCCTTGGTATTGGCCTCTGGTGTACCAACATTTTTGGTGGTGCTGCAAGCCGACAAAACAACCAATAGCACAAGAGGCACCCAAATATATTTATTAATTACAATCTTATTTTTCATTGGATTAATGTATTTCGTTGACATTTATATCATTCAGATTATCATCGACCGTTACAATTTTATGTTTACTCATACGCTCATGCAACCCTTGGAAGATTATAAAGAGCGTAGGAACAACCAATACACCTATTATTGTACCAACCAACATACCTCCAATGGCACTAATACCAATAGATTTATTACCAATAGCACCAGCGCCATGCGCCAAAGCCAACGGAAGTAATCCAAAGATAAAGGCAAATGAGGTCATTAAGATTGGACGCAAACGGGCAATTGCACCTGTTACCGCGGCTTTAATAATACTCATTCCCTGCTTACGACGCTGAAGGGCGTACTCCACAATAAGAATGGCATTTTTGGCCAATAATCCGATGAGCATAATGAGCGATATCTGCACATAAATATTGTTCATAATACCACTACCATTCATCAACGAGGTGAAGATAAAAATGAATGTACCCGCCAAACCAATTGGTAACGACAAGATAACGGCAAATGGTAAGATGTAACTCTCGTAAAGCGCAGCCAATAAAAGGAATACAAAAACGATACAAAGAGCAAAGATGATTATGGTTTGATTACTGCTATTAACCTCCTCGCGACTAATACCTCCAAAGTCGTAGGTATAACCATCGGGTAAATCAATCTCTTTGAGTGCATTAATAACACTTCCCGAGTTGAACCCTTTCATGTAGTTTGGAATGATGGTTACATTCATCGATGAATAGAGGTTGAAACGGGTTAATGTTTGCGGCCCAGTAACATCGCTAATGTTAATAAATTCGGTAATTGGCGCCATACGACCACTCGCCGTTTTAACCGACATTCCACTTAAATCTTCGAGTTTAGAACGATATTGCGGAGCGGCTTGCACCATTACACGATACTGCTTTCCATACACGTTAAAGTTTGAAACGTACATACTACCTACGTATGCCTGCATGGCCACCATCACATCGGTTAGCGAAATACCCGCATCTTTTATCTTAGCCACATTAGCCTCAATGAGTTTTTGTGGAAAACGAGGATCGAAACTGTTCATTACCATCATCACCTCATCACGCTTCTTAAGCTTGTCGAGAAATTCAGACGTAACGCCATAAAACTTGTTCACATCGCCACCCGTTTTATCCTGCATCTTCAACTCAACCCCACTACTCATACCAAAACCTTGTAGAGTAGGCGTTCCAAAAAACATAAAGGTAGCATTGTTAATATCCTGCGTCTTCTCTTTGAGCATGGCAACCACTTCGGGCGAGGTGTTCTCACGCTCATTCCATGGTTTCAACTTAATAATCATTGATCCATAAGGACTACCCGAGCCACTAATAAAACTTAAACCCGTAATACTTGTAACACTTATGACATTAGGAATAGATTCAGCCCTTGTAATGGTTTCACGCATGATAGAGTCGGTTCTTTCGAGCGATGCACCCGGAGGTAAAGTGACCATTCCCATTACAATACCACTATCTTCTGATGGCACAAAACCAACAGGTAACATCTTCATTAGGCCAACTAAAACAACCGTAAAAAAGAGAATAATGGCAACCGTAATCCAT
The DNA here is from genome assembly GCA_043775765.1 of Breznakibacter sp. Lineage (GTDB taxonomy): Bacteria > Bacteroidota > Bacteroidia > Bacteroidales > Marinilabiliaceae > JAGPHP01. The sequence goes on from JAYVSA010000005.1 coordinate 1,927, forward strand.
CGGTGACTCTTTTTACCCAAATATTTAAGGGAAGAGCCATACTTCATTGTCATGGCACTAAAACCAAGGTTGAAATATTTATAAAAACGTTTGAAGATACTCTTCTCCTTCATCTCTTCGTCGTGCGACTTAATAAAGAGCGCACAAAGAGCCGGACTAAGTGTTAGAGCGTTAACCGCCGATATAATGATGGCAATAGCGAGCGTTAAACCAAATTGTTTAAAGAAAACGCCACTCGTACCACCAATAAAACTAACGGGAATAAATACCGCTGCCATCACAAGGGTAATAGATATAATGGCAGGAGCAATTTCTCCCAATGCACTAATGGTAGCTTTGCGCGGATCTTTTTCACCGGCATCCATGTGGGCATGCACCGCCTCTACTACCACAATGGCGTCATCGACGACAATTCCAATGGCCAGTACCAGCGCAAAAAGAGTAAGTAGGTTAATAGAAAAGCCAAATAATAAAAGAAAGAAAAAAGTACCAATAATGGCCACCGGAACGGCAATAGCAGGAATTAACGTAGCACGTATATTTTGTAGAAAGATAAACACTACAATAAATACCAAGATGAAGGCTTCGAAAAGTGTATGAAGCACTTTTTCAATAGAGGCATCTAAAAAG
>JAYVSA010000006.1:0-4419 GCA_043775765.1 Breznakibacter sp.
GCCGTGGATGGTCATTAGTTGCACCGCATCTACATTGGCTGGTATGTTTATGGTTTTCTCGCATCCTTTATCATCCCACCAAGCTAAAAACTCGTGAGCATTGGGGTTATAATCTACGTAATAGCTTGTAAGATAGTCTATAAAAGCTTGTAAATAGATGCCGTGTTCTTTCTGCACCGTTTCGTTTAGGAGTGAAATAATGCCTTCAATCATCTCAAAGAGTGGCTTTTGTGCCAAAATATCGATGCGCTCTAAAACCGATTCATCGGCCTTGCCCTGAAGTTCGCCGTAATGGTACAAAATTTCATATTTAAGGAGATTGTTCTTTTGATGAATGGTGTGGCGCACGCAGGCAATAATCCACATAATTGCTTCGGCATTGCCAAGAGTTAAAGCCGTTGTATTGAGTAACGGAATACCTTTCGAAAGCAGATATTTACTAATGGTTTTAGACTCAGCTTTACTCCGCACCAAAATGCAGATATCCTTGTGGTTGAATGGTTTATCAATGTCTTTAGTGAGCTTATTTATTGTTTTCAGGGTTTGATAAAGCGTGTTTTGAATGTAGGGTTTTGCTCCACCTACTTCTGAATTATCATTCTCGTCATCGTCTCCATTTTGTTCCTCACTCAATCCAAACTCTTCAGGATTAAGCACTTCTTTGTCCGATAGATAGCGGATTTCAACATAACCTTCGCCTTTTTTATAATCATCGACGTGTACCTTTTGCCCAGAATCACTAAAAATACGATTAATGATTTCACTCAGCGACGCATCGTCCATTTCGGCCTCCAGCGCTGCGCCAATAAGTGAGGCAAAGTAGGGGAAGATGGTATTGTTAACGGCCATAATGTTTTTGTCGCTCCTGAAATTGCATTCGAGGGGTATGGTTTCTGTCTGTTCTTTGAATTCAGTTAATATTTTGCTGTTTAGTAAGTTCCAGTCGGAATTGCGAAATCGGTAGATGGCTTGTTTTACATCGCCCACCACCAAGGATAGATATTGGCTTGCTAAACTGTTCTGCACCAGCGGACTAATATTGTCCCATTGCAATTGAGAGGTGTCTTGAAACTCATCTATCATAAAATTATTGTAAAAACTACCCACCTTTTCGTAGATGAATGGGGTATCGTGTTCATCAATAATTCGGTTTATAAAGCTCTGAGTATTAGCAATTGGGAATATCTCTTCCTCTTTGCATATTGCGTCGAAATGAAGTTTTAGGCGACTCACCAAACCCAGTGCAAAGAGCTTTTTTTTGATGGCGTCGGCCGATGTTACGTGTTCAATATTTGACTCATAAAATTCTAAGAGTTCTGTTAGGAGTGGATTTAGTTGGTTCTCTACTTGTGGATCCATCTTTTTATCGCTAAAAAAGCTCTTTGAATCGTCGAGAAGAGTCTTGTTGAGAGCCGTTATTTGGGTCTCTTTGGCAAATTTACCGTTTTTTGCCACTTCGTACAGATACTTGATGGGCGATTTTGATTTTCCAGTAAGTTTATCTTGGTTTTTGGGAAACGCTAGCTCGTTTCTGTCTAAAATATCGGTACAAAGTTTTGCTTTTAGAGTCACCGCATCGCCAAACGACTTCTCTATTTTAGATAGTTCGGTGCGGTAATTATGTATGGCATCAAGGTTCGATATTTTTGCAAACTCCTCTTTGGTCATCTTCTGAAACGCCTCTTTCCCAAGCTGATAGCCAAACTCTTTGATGTCTGTTTTGAGGTTCCATGTCAACCCGTTTTCTATTTTGCTATTGGCAAATTGCGCCAGCCACTCCACCATTTCGGGGTTTTTGTTGGCCTCAGAAATAAGGGCAATAGTGGCTTTTTCTATTATCCATTCGCTGTCCATCTCGAGCCTAAAGTTGTTGTCGAGGTTAAGCTCTATGGCAAATGAGCGCAAAATGGACTGAAAAAAACTGTCGATGGTATTGATGTTGAAGTTGGAATAGTCGTTTAAAATACGATTTAGCAGGTGTTTTGCCCGTTCACTTTTTAGTCTGTTTTCGCCGAGCGACTCTTCATGTAATTTCTTTAATATTCTCACTTTCATTTCCGCAGTAGCCATTTTCGTGAACGTTACTGCTAGGGTGTGTTTGTAATTTTCTTCGCTGATATTCAGTAAGTTAATGTACTCATTGGTAAGCGTATAGGTCTTGCCCGATCCGGCCGAGGCTTTATATATCTTGAGGTTCGACATTTTGAAATTGTTTTAAGGTAAATCTATTACAACTTCATCGGTTTTGCAAATTTTGGGGTAAAGATGTGTCTCGCAAAGGCTCAAAGTAAAAAAGTGACCTCCTTTAAAGCTATAGACGATAAAAAGAAACGGAGACAAGGCCAAAACCTCATCTCCATTTCTAACAAACAAACAATAAAACTCTATCTTCTATTTCAACAAATCTCTCCAATTGCTATTGTCTTTGTAATCAACAACAACACTCGTTCTTTGTTTGAAATTTATGGCAGTTAATAAGCGCTGATTATCCAATCTTAATTGATCTACTGCATTGTTGATCAGGTCTTTTCGGTATCCTTTGGCTTCGAGTTGAAGCACCATTTGCGATACCACAACATGCGCAATTATTCTACCCAAATCAACCAATTTACGCTGTTGTAAATTGTAGTCGATGGTAATATTCAAATCATCTTTGAATAAGTTGGCCGACAGTTTTGTGCTCGGGTACGATGCTAGGAAGTTCAGTAAATTGGTCTCTTTAGAGTTCTTCATTAACTTAATAACTTGCTCAGAAACCTGAGTGTAAAGCATATCGTTCGATCCTTCAAAAATTTGAAACGGACGACTATCTACAATGGCTCTTCCTGCAATGTGGTTGTGCTTATATCCTTTAGCACCAACAACTTGCAATAGTGTTTGTGCCGATTCTTGCATCATATCGGTGGCCAAACTTTTCACCGAGTTGGCCTCAATACCAATTCCCGATAGGTCGTTTTCAAGATGCGCCACCAAACTGCTGTTGTAACACATGGCAGAAACCACTGTGTAGCTGTTTTGAATTCGTGACACGCGCTCGTCTATTTGGTCGTAATCGAGTAATCGTTTGCCACTTACAATGCGTTGCTGTGTATGATCTAGAGCTTCGTCTAACATTCTGTTTATGAATCCCATAGCCATTCCCGGAAACGACATGCGGCTTCTATGAAGTAAATCGAGCATCAATTTTAAACCCGTTGATTGAGGAATTAGTTTATTTTCTTGCGGAACCACTAAATCGAGTCTATTTCTACCATAAGGGATTTGGTATAAACCTAAATTTTCAAATCTCTCCTCCACAACAATCTGCTGTTCAGCCTTTGACACATCGGCAACAAAGAAATCGATGTCGCGCGCTAAAGCACCACTGGCAGTTTTTTCACGTGAGGTGAGGAGCCAAAAATCGGCCCAACCAGTAAGTCCAGCCCAATGTTTGATTCCTTTAATATGGTATCCTTTATTGGTTTTCGTGTTTTCGGTACGCATACTCAGGGCATCGCTACCAAAATCGGGCTCAGTAATCATTAAACCACCCATGTTTTGACTCGTTACAAAACGCTTTGCAACCTCTTGTTTTATAGCGTATTGGCCATATTTTAATGTGGGTTGTAAAAATAGAGCCATGTTAATACCAAAGGTGAGAGAAAGGGCCAGAGATTCATACGAGGCCGCGCTCATAAGAGCAATGCTTTGAGCTACATCTCCACCCAATCCACCCAATTCAGTTGGCACCACCGCTTTAAAGGGGTTGGCCGACATAATTTCGCGCATGATAAAAGGTGGCATTCCTCTGCTGATACCAATTCTATCGGCACTGTCGCGTTCGTGTAGAACATTGTGCATTTTTGCCTTTAAATTGCTGAGTAACTCCTCAAATTGAAGGTTTAAGTTTATTTGTGCTGTAGGGGCGTTTAATACCATTTTGTTTTCATTTGCTGTTTATCACTCATTATCAATACCTTTCTTATTCCGCTACTCTCATTCTTAAAGGTAAATAATAAATCTTATTGTAGTAGCCTAAACAAAACAATGAATTGTTGAAAATGTTTTCGATTTTGTCTTTTGAGATGAAAAGGTGGTTGCTTTGTGCGTTGTTTTTGTGTTTTGTACCGTAAGCCTACAAACAAGAAAGCCTCTCATAAATACGAGAGGCTTAGAAATATTTGTGTAAAACGGATGTGTAATTTTTTATGGTAGATATTTATCACCATTCTCTACATCATACTTGGCGATTTCTTCAACTGTTTCAATACGGCAAAGGCTCTGTCCACATCTTCATCGTTAATGATAATTGAAAACTCATTGGTGGTAGAAATAACTTCTCTGATATTGATTCCTTCCCACGCAATGGCTTTCAAAATGTAGTAGTAAAAGCCTGATACTGTGGTGTTTGATGTTGGTAGTTTGATGGTGATAGCGCTT
>JAYVSA010000007.1:0-4952 GCA_043775765.1 Breznakibacter sp.
TAAATCGCCCGCTACAGTAGCTGGTGCTGGTGAAGTTGCTCCTTCAGCAAACAAATAAGCTGCGGTTAAATCATCTTGTGCTTGTAATAACATCGCTGGTACTCCCGGAGGGGCAATGTCATCAGAGGCATACATCGCTCCGTTAACAATTATTGCTGGTGGAAAACCAGTAATAGATGAGCGAACGCCTGGGTAGATACCCACATTCATATCGTGTATCTCGCTAAAGCCAGCATTATTACTAACTCCAACACCTGCTATAATACCAAATGCAGCAACAGAACCTAAATCAACTCCAATAGGACTAACTGCTGCAAGTGTGTTAAAACTCCAAACATAATTGTTAGCTAATGGTGTAGAGGTTACATTTTGAGCACCAGTTGTAATGGTAGCTGTGTAGGTAAGCCCTGCAAGCAGCGGATTAGTTGGCGTAAATGTAGCTGTAGTTCCAGAATAAGTAACCATACCTGCAACAGGTGAAGCTCCTTGCATAAGCGTAAAGGTCGATGACGTAATAGTTAAGACATCCATAGCTTCACTAAAATCGGCTGTAACAACCTGATTTAAAGGTACGTTTGTTGCGTTATTCAGCGGATTGGTAAGTGTAACTGTTGGGGCTAAGGAAACAAGTGTGGTAAACGTCCACACAACATCATTTGCTAATGGAGTCCCTGCCACATTTTTAGCAGCAGTGGTAACTTTAGCCGTATAAATTAATCCATTAACCAATGGATTAGTTGGTGTAAACGAAGCCGAAGTTCCTAGGTAAGATACCGCACCAGCAATTGGGTTAGCACCTTGCATAAGCGTAAAAGTTGTGCTTGTAATGGTTAATGCATCCATAGCTTCACTAAATTCGGCCGTAACAACTTGGTTCAAAGGCACGTTTGTAGCGTTGTTTAGCGGATTGGTGAGTGTTACCGTAGGAGCTATTAGGGCAGCCGTGGTAAACGTCCAAACATAATTGGCACCAATAGCCACACCCAAAGTGTTTTTAGCACCAGTGGTAATAGTACCAGTGTAGATGGTATTAGGCAATAAAGCCACTGAAGGCGTAAATGTAGCCACAGTTCCATTATACGAAACGGCACCAGTAACGGAGTTAACACCTTGATTCACAACAAAGGTCGAACCCGTAATCGTTAACGCATCCATTGGCACGCTAAACGTAGCGGTAACCAGTTGCGATGAAGGCACAGCAGTAGCATTATTGATTGGATTGGTTGCAGTAACCGTAGGCAAAATAATTACACCTGTACTAAAGCTCCAAACGTAATCAACCGGCAGTGCATTGCCTAACAAATCTTTTACATTGGCCTTAACTCTACACGTGTAAGTTGTATTAGCCGTTAGTGGGCTCGATGGTGTAAATGTAGCCGTATTTCCAACGCACGCAACCACTCCACTGGCCGTTACTGGGCCAACTACCGAATAGATAGGTTGCTCCATAACACCTAGTGCTCTTTTAGGAGCAGGTAAAATAGGAGCAGGCAAGATAACTGTTCCTTGTAGAACAATAGATTGCTGCGTAAACGTTGCAGGATCCATTTTTTCGTTAAACATGATGCTAATAACTTGGTTAAGCGGCACGCTTGTGGCACTATTAAAAGGGATGGTAGATATAATAGCCGGACAAACGCCAACCACCTCCACATTTTCGTCTTTACAACTGCTAAAGATTGTTGAGAGGAGTATGGTAGCAATTGCGGTTAGCCATAATCCAACGTTTTTTGTCTTCATCATTTCATTTTTTTAAACTCAGTGAGTGATAATAATCTTAAAGCACAAAGTTGCATACAACCCTCTCGTTTCGTGTTGCAAAACTTTTCATATAAATTACATCATTCACACATTGCCTTGTTTTATTGGGGTTTGAGTCTGATGGCGGTGAAAGGTATGGTATTTAGTTAGCTCTTTTAGTTTTGCTATGGCAAGACTATTTCATATTAACTTAGAATTGTCGAGTGAAACGGAAGTGGGCTCTGCTGGAGAGTAACCTACTAGGAATAAACTTGATGGCTGACAAAAAAAGAGAGAACTCCGAAAATGGAGTTCTCTCTTTTTAGCAGTCATTATGCCTTCTTAAATATATCTATATTCTTTTTCTTTCGACCTAATGATAGGCCATTATGATTCCGTAATTTGTTATTTAATACCATGATTCTAGCACAATAACTTTACTTGAACTAATCTGAGGAGCTGGGACTTTACACTTACCTATTTGCCGTTTAATGGTTTTGAGTGAACAGTTATATTTTCTAGCTAGTTGTTGATAGGTTTGTTTGCCATCAACATATTCTGCACATAAAGTTTTATTACAGATGCACTCACCGCAGTAAATGCAGTTTTTTTATTCATAGCCCTTCGAATGCTATAAAGCTAAGAGAGATAAGCGTTCCCGTAATTTTAGCCTAAAAAATGTCCATTAAGTCTAAAAATAACGTCCCTTGATTTTTCTATTGCCATAAAGGATACCAATAATAAAAATGGAGAAACCTAAAGCCTCTCCATTTCTATTATTTATTATTGTATATCCAAAAGCTTATTGCTATTAGGTGCTCTCTTCACGAGAGCCTAAGCTTTTACTCTCGTAAGTTAATCTTAATTATGTTGAAAAATCGCCAACTATTTTTGGCATCGTTACCTATTTTATGAAATAAAATCATTTCTAATCTCTTCAACTTTGATCAACAAACTCTTAAAAACCTCAGGAGACATTATTGCTTCAGAGTTAGTTTTAATAGTTGTTGTTTGGGTTTCCGCATCTGTAACAGCATCAACGTCACCTGTTTTAATCTCCACATTATCATAAATGAGCTTTAATCCTTCAAGTTTCTCCCTTAAAACGCCCATATCATTCGAATCATTATATTCATCAATAAGACTAATCACCGTCTCTAATGATAATTTCTGATAGATAATGCGATCAATCAGTTGTTTATTATCCATCTTACCGTTAGTCAGTTTTGTAGCCAGATAGAGACCTTCAACCCAACCACCAACCAAAACCATTACTCCAATTGCTGGACGATTATTCTCGGCAAGATAGGCGTTCGAATTCATGAAAGTTTCAGAAATAATCTCTAATACCATTTCACGATTATTCATATTCTCCTGAAGCTTTTCAATTGAACTTTCATCAATTGCTCCTAAAATACCCAAACCATCGGCAAGTTTTCTTGCATTTCCCATATATTTTATGGAAGTTTGGTTCTGATCAAACAAACTGGTATAACTCAAATCGGCACTATAAACGCCTAAATTAAGAGCCATTTTATAGTTTGTGTTATATTTGGACACATTCTCCACAGAATTAAGTAACTCCTCATTGTATGCAGAGCCAGACTTCTTAATTAACATAGCCGTTTCTAATGGGCTTGGCAAAGAATAAAAAATATGCTTTGATTTATTAAAATCGTTTATCAAATCTTCATCTAGCTTTCCAGAATCCAACTTAGTTTCGCTCTTTTTAGCTTTATCTTTATTTGTGGTTGTATTACAAGACGTTACAAGTATTATTGCCATAAAGAGCAGACCAACTTGAACTATAGATATTTTTAATCCTTTCATACTTCTATATTTTCACAATTATTAATAGTACTAAAATAATCAAAAAAACGTGACAAACTTAATTCTAATTATTAAAATGACTATTACAACCCATTTTTTACGATTTTCATTAAGGTGTGGTGACAAATTATTCAAATCAATGATAATCTCTCTCCCCAAATATCAATGACCCAATTCTCAATAAATTACCACCTCTTTCGATTGCTATTTTGTAATCACCCGACATGCCCATCGATAGTATAGTAAAACTCGGACTTTCAACCTGTTGCTTACATTTATCAAAAAGAGTTTTAATAAGTGTAAATTCATCTGAAACCAATTGCGTATCATCGCTATTGGTAGCCATTCCCATTAATCCAACAATATTCACCCAACCATACAGTTGATAAACTTTATTTTCAAAAAAAGGAATAATTGCATCTTGCGAAAACCCAAATTTCGACTCCTCTTTCGCAATATGCACTTGAAGCAAACAGTCAACTTTTCGGCCTATATTCTCCGCTTGTCTATTTATTTCGTCTAGAACTTTTATCGAATCTACTCCATGGATCAATGTGACAAACGGAACAATTTGCCTAATTTTATTGGTTTGAAGGTGACCTATGAAATGCCATTCAATATCTTTTGGCAACCTATCATATTTCCCTACGAGTTCTTGAACCTTATTCTCACCAAAAATCCGTTGACCTATCGAATAAGCTTCAAGAATGGACTCATCTGGATGTGTTTTTGACGTAGCCACAATCTGAACATCAGATGGCATACTCTTCAATAAAGTGCTTAAATTGTCTTTTATACCCATACCAAAACAAAGTGCTTCAATAATGAAGCACTCTATTATTAATTATATTGTTAATCTAAACTATGAATCACAAGGCCTGAACGTAATTTAGGTTCAAACCAAGTTGTTTTAGGAGGCATAATATTGCCTGTATCTGCAATATTAATTAATTGAGACATTGACACTGGATACAATGCAAATGCTACTGCCATCTCTCCGCTATCAACTCGTTTTGATAATTCGCCTAAACCTCTAATTCCGCCAACAAAATCAATACGTTTGTCAGTTCTTAAATCTTTAATACCCAATATATTATCGAGAATTAAATTCGATAATATTGTAACATCTAAACATTCAATAGGGTCGTTATCATTAAAACGGCCTGCCTTAGCTGTTAGCGAGTACCAATTTCCATCAATGTACATGGTAAAGTGATGAAGAGTCTTTGGCTTTAAAATTGCTTGGCCAACTAACTCAACCTGAAAATCTTTATTTAAAAGTTCAAGAAACTCAGCTTTTGAATGTCCATTTAAATCTTTTACAACTCGATTATAATCGATTATATTCAATTGATTATCTGGAAAATGAACTGCTAAAAAGA
>JAYVSA010000008.1:0-9843 GCA_043775765.1 Breznakibacter sp.
ATATATCGGGATTTATGGCTATCGTAATTGACGAACTATCCGTAGCTGGCGGATGAACTTCAATGGATTGTGCATTTGGCGTTGATGTTTTTATCGAAAGATACAGCTCATCGAGTGCATTTCCCTCTTTTGATAGCTCTTTGGGTTTCGATGTCGGCTCTTGATAGCTTAGCGATTTTTCACCACCCATAAGCGAATAATAACCTTTAGCGTACCACTGAAATCCCCACACAAGTCCAGTAAATATGAACAGCAGCGCATATAACGACACATAAAACCCAATGACGTTGTGCAAGTCGAAGTTTCTCTTTTTCCACTTGCTTTTAGGACTCCAATAAAACCACAATCGCTCTTTGATGAGCTTTAGGTTTTTAGGAAGCCAAATTATGATGCCCGAAATCACAATAAGCAAAAAGATAAGCGTGAGAGTTGCCACGACGGGTTGCCCAACGGCAGGCGGCATCCATAAATAGAAGTGTCCATCCATCACAAAATGAAAAAATCCTGCCTCCATATTTTTTATGTGCAAAACCTCACCTGAATAGGGGTTTAGGTAGATGATGTAGTAATAAGTCGGTTCGTAATGAAAAAATATCGCTTCGGCCGCTTTTGTCTCGCCATTGTACTTTACCGAGTGGAGCAACTTTCCTGGAAGCTCTTTTTGGGCTATATCTACAAGTGCCGATGGAAGTAAGAACTCCGAATTCTGCGGCTTAACAAATCGGAACTCCTCGGTAGCATTGAGTATCTCCTCTTTAAAAGCATAGAGACATCCCGTGGTGGCAATTATAAATACCCCAAGCCCGGAGATGAGTCCGAGCCAGAGGTGTATTTGATAGATAAATCGTTTTATCATCTTTAAAATTTAACGTTAAGTGCCAATGATATTGAGCGTAAGCTTTGTGGGCTTACAGTTGACCAGCCTGTATATACTTTTTGGTTGGTAATATTATCGAGCTTCAAATTTAGACTATATTTAGATGCATTGTAACTCAATACGGTATTATAAAAAGTATATGCCGGAAGCGTAAAAGTGCCTGTTGTTGAGCGGTTTAATGTCTTATGTTCGCTTGCATAATTTGCTCCAATACCTAGTCCAAAGTTTTTAAGTGCACCTTGTTGGATGGTATAATTTGCCCAAAAGTTGAATAAGTTTTCGGGACCAGCTTCTTCGGGACGTAGTCCTAGATAACCTGCGTCAGGTGCATCTTTGGTCACTTCGCTATCGTTGTGACTATAACCCGTTAATATGTTAAGGCCATTGATAGGTGTTGCTACAAGGCTTAACTCATACCCTTTGCTCTCCACTTCGCCCCCCTGAATGGAGTTGTTTGGATTTGTGGGATCAGACATCACTTTATTATCCACCAAAATATTGTAGTAACTCGCTGTTAATGAGATTTTATCTTTGTAAAGATTGCTTTTAGTACCAACTTCCCATTGTGTTGCATGTTCAGGATTGTAGATTTTCATAGTTGGATTTGATCCATCAATCTCTGAAACCTCGGCTGGGTCGATGTTTGAAAATCCATCCATGTAGTTTGCAAAAAGCGAAATCTTATTCATAATGGGCTGATATACAATGCCTAATTTTGGCGATATCGTTGTTTGATCTTTAACCTCCTCAGGCGAATAAGTACTAGGAAGTCCCGTGAAATTATCAATCCTAACGCTCAAAAGGGTGGAAAGGTTCGGCAAAATATTAATAACATCCGAAACATATCCACTCGCAATTTTTGTTTCGGCAGTTGAAACCGCTTCAGCCGATGAGGCGAGTGTATTATCAACCGCTTGCTGAGTTAGAATGCCCGTATCTGTGCCATTTTTGAGTGATACAGTTCCGTGTGCAACCCAACCTGTACTCGAATTGCTGATTTGCTTATTCATGTAGTCGAACCCAATAATAAAGCGGTTTCGAAGTGAGGCAATTTGAAAGCCGCCAATAAAGTTTTGCTGAATATCGGTGGCATTGGTTTCACCGTTACGTTTTGAGATGAAGCGAGTAAACTGATCTCCGTTAGAGGAATCCCACAAATAGTGGTAATATCCATCTGATTTGGTATTGCTTTTTGATAAGATGGTTTGCGAGATCCACTTGTCCGACAGCTTATACTCCATAAACGATTGAAGTCCAAACGACGGATTTTTTATTGACAGGTCATTTGAGGTAAACGATTTTTTGTAGTTTCCTTCAAAGAGCGACAAATCGGAGAATGAAAGTTGGGCATAACGACTTAAAAAAAGCATGGGAGCATTAGCACTTTCTGCACTTTTAAGCTCGGTGTTTACTTTAAATGTCAATCGGTCGGAAGCTCTAAACTCAACCGATGGCGCAATAAAGAGCGATTTATTATAGCCCGCATCTTGAAACGAATTTTGCGAGTGATAAGCCGTATTTATTCTCAAAAGCAGCTCTTTGCTCAGAGGCGTATTGATATCTGCTGTTACTCTATTTAAGCCATTGCTTCCGTTGGTGTAAGATATTTGTCCGCCAAAAGTTTCATACGGTTTTTTTGTGGTGATGTTGATTAGACCGCCATAAGAGATTAAGTTTCCACCAAAAAGAGTACCCGATGGCCCTTTTATAACTTCTAGCGTTTCAATGTTTGACGGATCTAAAGCACCATTACTGATAGATGGCATGCCGTTTACCATGGTTGGTTGCACTGAAAAACCGCGCATGGTATAAAACTCGGCTCCATCGCCACCACGACCAGTTGATTCCCATAAACGCGTTACGCCAGTAGCATTTTTGAGCGCATCGTTAAAATTGGTAACAACCTGATCTTCTAATACTTTCGACGAGATGGCGTTGTAGACTTGCGGATTCTCAATATCCTTAAGTGGTAGTTTCGATACCGTATTGCTCGATTCTACACGATACTCATTACTTTTTTTGCCAACAATGTCCACTGCTTGTAGCTCTTGAATATTCTCTTCGAGCATAAAATTGATAACTGTATTCTCATTCGCTTTTACATCAACGGCACTTTTTTGTGTTGCATAGCCAGCCGACTGAATTACAATGGTTTGAATCCCAGCCGAAACTCGTTTAAGGGTGAAGAAACCCGTCTCGTTGGCCGTTGTTCCTATCGTTTTATCGGCGTTGGTAATAGTTGCAAATGGTATTGCCTCTCCTTTTAGGTTTTTTGCAAATCCGTTAATGGTTCCTGTTTGAGCCATTATGGTCCACGACATGAGCGCGAGGACGAGTGTAAATAGTACTTTTTTTGCCATCTGATTAATGTTAAATTATTTGATGGCAAAACTATTATTTAGAATAAATCTAAACAATCACTAAGAATGGGGATTTAATGGAGACGAAGTACAGCACCGAACATACCAAATAATTTATTTTTCTCACCATTTTCCTCTATAAAAAAAACAACGCCACGCCAATAACGCTCAACACCGCGCCAGCAATCTCCATAGCAGTTACCTTTTGTTTGAAAAATAGAATAGATGGTGGAATGATAAGAATAGGTACAATAGACATAATGGTAGAAGCCACTCCAGTGTTGGCGCGCTGAACGGCAAAGAGCGAGAGCGAAACCCCAATAAATGGTCCAAAGAAAGAGCCAATAAGAATTCCTTTCATCCCCTCTCTATTTTTTAGCGCCGAGATGCACTGTTTTATGCGCCCCATAAAAATCATAATGAGCGCAAAACCAATAATACCCGCAAGAATGCGTATTTGAGTCGATGCAAATGGGTTGTAGTTCTCCATTCCTATCTTGCTCAAAACCAATCCGCCCGATTGTCCCAAAGCCCCACCAATAGCGTATAATATACCACGAATGGAGTGTTTCGAGAATTGCTTGGTCTCACCATTTTTGTGCGAATTGATAGCCAAGAAAATACCCGATACGGTCAATATCATTCCAAAAAGATAAAACCATGTTAAACCTTCATTCAGGAACATCCAGCCCAAAAAAGCAGTAATAGGCGGTACCAAAGTCATTATAAGCATCGAGAATCTGGAACCTATTTGGGTGAATGCCTTAAAGAGAAACAGATCGCCAATAACGAAACCAACAATACCCGAGAGCAATAGCCAAACCCATTGATGGTTGGTGGCATCGGTAGGAAGCGCATTACCCCGCGCAAAAAAGGTGAAGATGGAGAGATAGATAAACGCTAGGGGCAAACGGAGAAGATTCACATTTAAAGAGCCCACACGGTTGGCTGCATACTCAAAAGACAAAGCTGTTATTGTCCATACAACTGCTACGCCCAAAGCAGCAAACTCGCCAATGTGTGATGTCATACTCGATTTATTTTACAACAAAGTAAGACAAAATTTATCTTTCTGAAGGATTACCCCAGAAAAATTTATTCACTTATAATACGGTTGTTGATTTGTGCTAATGTTTAACACCCATCATTTGTAAAGCCCTCTGATATTTGCGAGCATTGCAATTGTGTTGTTCTAGTGAGCGGGAGAAATTGTGGTAGCCACTAAAATCTTCTTTGGCACACATGAAAATGTAGTTATGGCGCTGGTAGTTTAAAACGGCATCAATTCCTTGTACCGATGGAATGCGGATAGGTCCAGGAGGTAAACCCAGAATCTTGTAGGTGTTATAGGGCGAATTAATGGCTAAGTCGGCTGTGAGAATGCGTTTACGAGCCATGTCGTTAAGAGCAAATTTGATGGTAGGATCGGCCTGAAGCGGAATGCGCTGTTGAATACGGTTAATGTAAAGTCCTGCAATAATAGGTTTCTCGTCATTTTTGTTCGACTCTTCATCTACAATTGAGGCTAAGGTTGCTGCTTCTAATGGGGTAAAATTGAGCTCTTTGGCTTTGGTTAAACGCGATGAATCCCAAAAAACCGTATACTCATATTTCATGCGTACAAGAAACTTCTTGGCGTTGGTGGGCCACATAAACTGGTAGGTGTTGGGAATGAACATAGAAATAACCGTAGCTTTATTAAAACCCAATGTATCAAGAAATTGGCTATTAGATAAGAGTGTTACCAGCTGCGTGGAGTCTACATCTATTTTTCTACATACGGCATGCGCTAAATCATTAATGGTACGTAAGTTAATAAACGTGAGGTTTACTGGAGCTTGTTCTCCATTGCGTAACCGCTTGATAAAATGATAGTTAGATTCTCCATTGATAATCTTATATTTACCCGCAATAATTCGAGCATCGTACTCCATGTATTTTGCCATCCACTCAAAACTATCGTCATCTATCAAAAATTTTGCCGCAGTAAGTTGGGCTATGACATCATCTAAATTATCACCTTCTTTAATATAGAGGAAATTACCTACTTTAGTATCGCATATAATGTTTGCTTTAAAAGCGCGCTGGTAGTAGAAATTACCAATAATAAGAAGAAGCAGTGCTATTGCTCCGGCCACAGATAGTGATATGATTACCTTTTTACTCATCGATTCTTTTTTGTTTTAAGCTACTTTGTTAATTCAAATGTAACATAAAAATAAAAAACTATCAAATAACGGTCTTTTAAAAGGTGAAATGCCACGCGTTATGTAGGAGGCGGTTTTCAAAACATCTAATCGCTATCAGAAAATATTGTTCAACATAAATATCAAAATAATTTGGGCGTGCCAACAGGGGAAAATCCTATACCTCAGAATTACTGTTTAATAACCAGTCCACAATTCATTCCCCCTGTTGTCGGTCTACGGCTCCAACTCCTCGCCCGGTGCTCCGACAAGCTCCGCAATCGTTCTGTGGGGTTTCCACCTCCGCCCTCACGCAAAAATGAGCAAACTCTAAAACAATTAACCAAAAACATCTATCTTAGATTTCGCAAAAAACTTCAATCCCAAGAATCTAAAAACTCTTAGTTTACAAATTGAAAAAACAGCAAATTATGAACAGTAAAAACCATATTTGGCAATTCTCACGTGTTGGAGGCGTTAATCGTGTTAACTTAGAATCGGGAGCCGACTTAGTGAACCTCAGTAAGCTCGATCAAAAACTCTGGGCTGCCCTAAGTTGCCCTGTTCAAGGCCTCGAAATAGACCATAAAACTCTCGAGATAATAGATAGCGACAATGATGGTAAAATTCGTGTTCCCGAAATACTCAACGCCGTAAAATGGATCATAGAACTCATTAATAACCCCGACGATTTGCTCCAACGCCGTGAAGCAATGCCTCTTTCGGCCATCAACAGTTCAACACCCTTAGGAAAAACGCTCTTGTCATCGGCCAAACAAATTGTTGCTAACTTGGGTAAAACAGATACTACTTTCCTCACCATTGAAGAGACCTCTGACACCACGGCCATTTTTGCCAATACTGCCTTCAATGGAGATGGCATCATTACCGAAGACTCATCCTCCGATCTAGAGATAAAAAAGTGGATACAAATCATCATCGAAAAGGTGGCCTCTGCTCCCGACCGAGGTGGTAAACAAGGCATCTCACAAGAACATCTCAACTCATTTGTAGAATATTGTGAACAGTATGCTCAATGGAATCAGAAATTGGAAGATAACAAAGCACTTATTCATCCATATAACGAAAACACCGAGGAGGCGTACCAACTCTTTATTGAGTTAAAATCGAAAATTGATGACTACTTTTTGCGTTGCAAACTCGCTCTTTTCGACCCAGAATCGGCACAAACACTTAACGCTCTAACAACCCGCATTGAACTGATTACCAATGAAAACTTGTCGGAAAGTTATGCTCAAATAGAAGGCTTTCCTATTTCTAAAATAGAAGCCGACCAAAAACTATCGTTCAAAAAAACCATTAACCCAACATGGGAAGAGAGTCTGCTAAAGTTCAGAGCCATCATCTTTGCATCCGAAAAGAGTTTACCCGATGCGCTTACCGAACACGAATGGAATTTAATTGTAGAAAAATTTACTCATTACAGCTCTTGGAAGGCCGAAAAACTTGGTGAAATAGTTGAATCACTTGGTTTGGACGAGATTAAAGCATTTCTTGCATCCAGCTACAAAGAACAAATGATTGTCCTTATAGAGAAAGATAAAGAGCTTGAAGAAGAGGCAAACAACATTATTCTGGTCGATAAATTGGTGCGTTACTATTGTCACATTTACACCCTTCTCAACAACTTTGTTACCTTCTCCGATTTCTATTCGCTTAAAATAAAAGGTATATTTCAGGCTGGTGTTTTATATTACGACCAACGTAGTTGCGACCTTTGCATAAAAGTTACCGATATGGCCAAACATAACCTAATGGCCTCCACAAGCGGTATTTGTTTGGTCTATTTCAACTGCGTCTCTATTTCTAAAAATGAACAGATGACCATTGTGGCCGCCTTTACCGATGGCGATATAGACGACCTCGCCGTTGGCCGAAATGCCATTTTCTACGACAATGATGGGCTCGACTGGGATGCAACGGTTATTAAAATCATAGAAAATTCCATCAGTATTCGTCAGGCTTTTTGGACACCATACCGTAAGGTTTCAAAACTCGTGGGTCGGCAAATTGAGAAAATCACCTCGTCTCAAGACGACAAAGTCCACGCCTCGGCATCTGCCAGCGTAACAAACGTAGGAAGCAAAACCGACGCAACACTTCATCATGCCATTAACTCACCAGAAGCAGCCGTTCAACCACAAACGCAACAACCAGCGCCTTTCGATATTGCCAAATTTGCTGGTATCTTTGCCGCTATTGGTTTGGCTTTTGGAGCCATTGGTTCAGCTTTGGCATCTATTATAGGAGGCTTCTTGGCACTTACCTATTGGAAAATACCACTGGCTCTTATGGGTATCGTGTTGGCAATTTCAGGGCCATCCATGATTTTGGCATGGCTCAAACTACGCAAGCGCAATTTGGCGCCCGTTCTCGATGCCAATGGATGGGCCATTAACGCCAAAGCCACCATTAATATCCCTTTTGGCGCTACACTTACGCACTTGGTAAAGCTACCACTCCATTCGAAATTAAATCTAAAAGATCCTTTCAGAGAGAAACAAAACCCATTAATTCCTATCGGATTTGCAATAGCCCTTCTGGTAATTCTCGTTGGCCTGTGGTTTTTGGGTTTTTTCGAGTACATAGGATTGATTTAATACTTTTCACCTTCCGAGTTTAACTTCAATATCTGCTCCACAACACAATATCTGCCCTGTTTTTTTTGGCGTTAAAGTTTAAAAATTAGTAACTTCGCACTCGAAATTTGAAACTATTAAATCTGATAATATGACAAAAATTAGTTCAACTAACTTTGCAGGTAAAAAAGCAATTATTCGCGTTGATTTTAACGTGCCTTTTAGCAAAACAACTGGCGAAATCACCGACGATACTCGTATCGTGGCAGCTATCCCAACTATTAAAAAAGTAATTGCTGATGGCGGTTCTGCTATTATTATGACCCACTTAGGTCGTCCTGAAGGCGAAGTAAACCTAAAATACACTACTAAAGCGGTTCAAGCGCACCTGGCTAAACTTTTAGGTGTTGAGGTTATTTTTGCTGCTGACTGTGTTGGTGCCGATGCAAAAGCAAAAGTTGCAGCTCTTAAAGCCGGACAAGTTCTTTTGCTTGAAAACCTACGTTTCCACCTTGAAGAAGAGGGAAAACCTAAGGTTGCTGAAGGAACTTCTGACGAACAAGTAAAAGTTCTTAAAGCAGATATGAAAGCAAAACAAAAAGTTTTCTCTCAAGATTTGGCTAACCTTGCCGATTACTATATTAACGATGCATTTGGTACCGCTCACCGTGCGCATGCTTCTACTGCTGTTATTGCAGATTATTTCGATGCAGACCACAAAATGTTTGGTTTCTTAATTGAAGAGGAACTTGGTAGTTTAGAGCGCGTATTGGCTAAGCCAGAGAAACCTGTAACGGCTATCATGGGCGGTTCTAAAGTTTCTACAAAAATTACAATCATCATGAACCTTCTTGATAAGGTAGATTACCTTATTCTTGGTGGTGCTATGGTGTTTACCTTCATTAAAGCGCACGGCGGAAAAGTTGGTTCTTCTTTAGTTGAAGACGATTGCTTACAATTAGCTCTTGATATCGAAGCGAAAGCAAAAGAGAAAGGCGTTAAATTATTATTAGCAACCGATCAAGTTATTGCCGATAAATTCGCTCCTGATGCTAACACAAAGATCGTTGCTATCGACGCAATTCCAGAAGGTTGGTTAGGCTTAGATGCGGGTCCTGCTACTATTGCAGAGTATAAAAAGGCTATCTTAGCTTCTAAAACAATTCTTTGGAATGGTCCAGTTGGCGTGTTCGAAATGCCAATCTTCGAAGCAGGTTCTCGTGCTGTTGCTGAAGCAGTTGCTGAGGCTACTAAAAATGGTGCTTATTCACTTGTTGGTGGTGGCGATACTGTTTCTTGCGTTAATCAATTTGGCATGGGCGACAAAGTTTCTTACATCTCAACTGCTGGTGGTGCTCTTCTTGAGTATCTTGAAGGTAAAGTACTTCCTGGCGTTAAAGCTATTCGCGGATACTAATAAAATATTTCAGCAGGTGGCTCTAAGTTCACCCGCTGAATATTCAACACAAAAGGAATCTCACATTGAGGTTCCTTTTTTTATTCAACTCACAGGAAGACTCTTAGTCACCCCATGAGTTTGATGGATAAGTTTCTTCTGTATTTAAAAGCGATAGCCTAAAGAAACTCCAAAGCCCGTATTTTTGATATTTGATTCATCATTTATGTATCGTTTATCGTCTGGACTAATACTAACTAGTCCAAGATCTGTATTCAACAACATAAAAATCCCGTTTGACATCTCATAACCAACAAAAATATTGGCACCTATATCTAATGCTTTGTAATAAGAAACTAACGGATTATCAGTAATTTCAACGGTATTGGTATACTTTACATCTGAAGTATAACTCAAGTTGTTA
>JAYVSA010000009.1:0-3909 GCA_043775765.1 Breznakibacter sp.
GCCTTTAAATCAAATTCTGAAGAGTGGTGATCAGGTTGAGATTTTAACCTCCGAAAGTCAAACACCAAAATACGAGTGGTTGCAAGTAGCTACAACAGCAAAGGCGCGCTCTCGCATTAAAGAAGCATTCAAAAAAGAACGTAAGGAGCTGATAGACAAAGGTGAACGCATTATAGAAGAGGAGCTAAATAAAATACGCTTAACAACAAATGCGCGTATCTTAAAAAAAATACTTCAACATTTCAACATCAGCTCCAAAGAAGATTTGTGCTTTGGAATTGGTAAAGGCACCATGATTTTAGATCAAATTGAGAAAATATTAGCCACCAAAGCAGAAAATAAGTGGGTGAAATATTGGTCGCTCACTTTTGGAAAAAACTCAAATAAGAGCAACGATGATGCAAATGAAGATGACGACGAAAATGAACAGATTGCAGAGACTCTGGAGAACGAAGTAATAGATGTAAAAGCAAAAAAAAGCAATCCAAAATCGGTTAACATCAACGAAGAGATTGCTCCCGGCGATTTTAAACGCGCAACCTGTTGTAATCCTATTCCTGGCGATGACGTTGTTGGTTTTTATGACGAAGAGGAGCACATCATACTGCACCACAGAAAATGCGAAGTTGCCATAAAACTCATGAGTAGCATGGGAGATAAAATGGTGAACGCCAACTGGACAACCCATAAGCTACTCAGTTTCATTGCCGTAATCCGTATTACAGGATTAGACCAAATGGGAATTGTAAGTAAAGTAACCAAAATCATCTCCGAAGAGAAACATGTTAACATGAGATCACTTCATTTCGAAAGCTTTGATGGAATATTTGACGGTTCAATAACGTTATACATTCCAAGTACACAAGATTTAGATAACATAATGGAAACTTTACGAAAAATTAAGGGTGTTCATTCTGTTGTAAGGCAGGAAAAACAAGAAAAAGCATAAACAACAATAATTTTGAAGTAGAAAAACGCTTATTCTTATTTGGAATTAATAAAAATAACTAAATTTGGACATTAGTCTAAATTTACAAAGTATATGGAGAAGGCAAAGACAAAGGATATTGTCAAGCAAATATTCACCGAATATCTTCAAAAAAATGGGCATCGCAAAACCCCTGAGCGTTATGCCATTTTAGATGAAATTTACGCTAGAGATGGCCATTTCGACATAGAATCGCTCTATGTGTTTATGAACAACAAAAACTACCGCGTGAGCAGGGCGACTCTATACAATACCATTGAGCTGCTACTCAATTGCAAATTGGTTATTAAACATCAATTTGGGAAAAATATTGCTCAATTTGAAAAAGCATTTGAATCCAAACAGCACGACCATTTACTCTGTACATCATGTGGCACGGTCACAGAATTTTGTGACCCAAGCATTCAAGTCGTTTTAAATAGCGCATCCGAATACATGAAATTTGATGTATCACACCATTCTCTTTATATTTATGGCATTTGCAAAGATTGCAAAGCAAAAAAGAGCAATTAACTATAACACAACAACTTAAACCAACTAAACTCCTTCAAAAACAGGAAAGGATTCTAACCGTTGATGAAATAAAAGAAAAAAACCGTCTTAATACTTTGGAACATCCACCTAAATATCCGTACCTTTAACGTTGGTTTTTTCGACCACTTTAATAACATTATTAACGATAAAATTTTTAATTACGATGAAGGTAGATGTTCTGCTTGGGCTCCAATGGGGCGACGAAGGAAAAGGGAAAGTAGTAGATGTTTTAACCCCTAAGTACGATGTAATAACCCGTTTCCAAGGCGGTCCGAATGCTGGACACACATTAGAGTTCAATAACTTCAAACACGTTCTTCGCAACATTCCTTCTGGAATATTTCACGACAGCAAAATAAACATCATAGGCAACGGCGTTGTAATTGACCCCATCTCCTTTAAGGTTGAAATTGACAGTTTATTGGAAAAAGGCTTCGACCTCTCTAAAAAACTATTCATTTCTAAAAAAGCACACCTCATATTACCTACACACCGCATATTAGACGCAGCCTCAGAAGCATCAAAAGGTGCCTCCAAAATTGGGTCAACACTTAAAGGAATTGGCCCAACGTACATGGACAAAACTGGCCGAAATGGCATTCGTGTGGGTGATTTATTGCACAACTTTGATGAAAAATACGAAACTCTAAAGAAACGTCATATTCAACAACTGGAGATGTACAAATTTGAGTACAACATTGCAGAATATGAAGTTGGCTTAAAAGAGGGTTTAGAATGTTTAAAACAATTCACTCTTATCGATAGCGAACAAGATCTTAACGATTATCTAAAAGCAGGCAAATCAATTTTAGCTGAAGGCGCTCAAGGCACTTTACTCGATATTGATTTCGGCTCATATCCGTTTGTAACATCATCAAATACCGTTTGTGCGGGTGCTTGTACTGGAATGGGCATTGCACCGAATAAAATAGGAAACGTATTTGGCATTTTTAAAGCTTACTGTACACGAGTTGGCAGTGGTCCGTTCCCAACCGAACTGCACGACGCAACTGGTGATGAGATACGAACTTCAGGTCATGAATTTGGCTCTGTAACAGGGCGCCCAAGACGTTGTGGCTGGTTAGATCTTGTTGCCTTAAAATATTCAGTAATGATAAATGGTGTTACTGAATTAATAATGATGAAAGGTGATATTTTAAGCTCTTTCGACACTATAAAAGTTGCTAAAGCCTATAAAATTAATGGTGAAACTATCACCAATTTCCCTTACGAATTACCTGATAACGTTGAAGTTATATACGACAATTTGAAAGGTTGGAAGTGCGACTTAACTGCAATAAAGGCTGAGAAAGATTTTCCGAAAGAGTTATCTGAATATATTGCTTACGTGGAAAAAGAGGTTGGAGTACCAATCACAATTGTTTCCGTAGGGCCAGATAGAGAACAAACAATTATTAGAAAAAAATAATATTAATACGATTTTAAACGATGGGAAGCATTTTTTTAGCTTCCCATTTTTTTTATCGTAAAAACACTAAAGCTGATGTTCTTCCTTCTATCCAAAGCACTCTCATTTTGTGCATCTCCAACATTTTGGATTATCAGTCTGTTCTTAGCCGCTTATGTTCTTAGGAAGAAAAAAGTTGGCAAAAGAGTCGTAATTACAGCTATTGGGTTTCTTTTGATTTTTACAAATAGCGCTCTTTTCTATTCTGTAGCAAAACAGTGGGAAACCCCCTATTTGCAACAATCGAAACCAACACAACACTACATCTACGGAATAGTATTAGGAGGCATGGCTGGTTATGATACGATTTCTCACAGAATCCAATTTTCACAAAGTAGCGACCGTCTATTCCAGGCACTTATCCTATTAAAAGACAGTACTATAGACACGTTGGTCATTAGTGGCGGTTCTGCCAAGATATTTGAAAAAGAGAGATTTGAAGCCACCTATTTAAAAGAATTTTGCATTAAAATAGGTTTTGATTCTGCCAAAATTTTAGTGGATTCACTATCGAGAAGTACACTTGAAAACGCTATTAACACCTCTAAATTAATTCAAAACAAAAAGTCCTGCAACTGCCTATTAATCTCTTCAAGCTACCATCTACCAAGGGCATTAGCCTGTTTTAGAAAAAAAGGATTTATTATTGATGGTTACGGAACAGATGCACTCACTCAATCGGAAAACATGAGTTGGGATAACTATCTTCGACCATCATTAAGTGTTCTTCTTAACTGGGATAAACTACTACATGAATGGATTGGGTATGGTTCTTATTGGCTTAAAAATGAATTATAAAACGCTAAGCCACAGTTATAAAAAAAAGTATCAGTCGCACACTAACTTTTCAATTTCAGCACGAACTAATTTAGGGTCCGAGGTAAAGTTATTCACCATCACGGCAAAGACAATAAGCTCA
>JAYVSA010000010.1:0-2052 GCA_043775765.1 Breznakibacter sp.
GTCAGCTTCGGTTTACTACGCGCATTCACCCGCCTATCCTTGAGTTCATAACTTTGAGTAAACTGTGTCTTACCATTCGAAAACAAAAGAGGCATCATACCCGCTTTTGCCAATGGAGAAATACGCAACGTAACAAAAATATAATTCGGATTTTCAACCTTCACCACATTTAGCACCTCAACCCCCGCATACTTAATTGTAGGCGCAAAAGCCCCAATTCCTTTGCCATAAACAAGCAGTTGAAGCTCCTGTTTTTCCATGCCAACCCACCAAAAAGTAGGCTCTATTTTTTCTAAACGCTGCGTTGCTTGCCCCAAAACATTGGCCAAAAACAGAAAACAGAAAAGACCTATAAAATAAATTCGTCTCATAATATACCGTGTGTTGGTTAATAATCATTACACAAAAGTATATCTAAAACTGGACAAAAAAAGAGGCTCAGGACAAACAGCATCAAAATAAGGACAAAGGAAAATATGCATCAATTCTTTTTGGACGTGCCACAAAGCGCCTGTTTCCTGTTTCTCTTGGCTCTATGGCCAATTTCAAATCCCCAGCAATTGGGCGCTTTCTGTCGGGCCTTACTCTCCAACTCCTCGCCTTTGGCATGCTAGCGCAGTGCCAAGGACTGTGGGGTTTCCGTTGCAGTCCCTCACGCGCTCCGCCAATATGGGGTTTACTGGCCAATGCTCAAATTTACTTTTACTCTAAATCTTAACGGCTCTAATCATCTCCCGTTTTCCTGGAGGTCCTGGAATCCGATACACTTTAAAACCCACCGCTTGCAACCTACGCCTCACCTCGCCTTTGGCGCAGTAAGTTGTTAAAACACCATTGGGCAGGGTCAGTTCTGCAATCTTACTCAACACCTCGGGCTCCCACATCTCGGGCTGAACCTCGGGCGCAAAAGCATCGAAATAAACAACCTGATACCTTCTGTCCGATTGCCAACAATTTATATCCTGATGAATCTTTCTTAAACTCATGCTATCTGTAATCGAACAACTCACATCCCATTGAGCATGGGTTATTTTGGCAAACAGCTCTTCGCTCTCCCCTCCCAACTGATCGAAATAATGAAGTCCACTGGTACTCTCCAACGAGAGAGGATTGAGCTCCAGACCATCGTAATTTAACCGAGTGTAACTTCCATCCAAAGCCGTTACTAGGGCATTAAGCCCCGTTCCAAAACCAATCTCAAGAATATTTACATCCCTATTGGCGCCATCGCTATTAAGGTAAAACTGCAATCCCTCTTTTATGTAAACATGAAGCGCCTCCGTAATGGCCCCATTAGTAGAATGATAATGCTCGTTTAAACTCGGTACAAACAAGGTATTCGACCCATCATTGGATACTTTTAAAATAACCTCCATAACTCTCTAAATTGTGTAAAAACATCAAAACCGCCTAAATAAGCGGTTTTGATGATATAAAAAGTAAAAGTTATTACTTCAATTTATTCAACTTATCCAAAGTCTCTGACGATTTCTCCATCAAGTCTTTTCTAAGATGCGTGTAGTATTTCTTCACCAATTTCGGATTCAATTTTCCGTCCGGATGATTTACACGTGTTAAAAACTCATCACCATTAGCCAATGTTTCAGCAATAAGGTTAGAAATCTCTTTTTCATTAGTCTCTGTGAGTAAGTGCTTTACATAACACTCAGAAACAACCTCTGTTGTAAGGAAATTAATATCCTTCTTTAAATCTCTAATACTAGCCATTCTATATAATTTAATTAATTACAAACTATTCTTCTCAATTGATTTAAAACGTGTATAAGTGTGCCACTCTTCGGCGCCAAAATTAAAACTTAATGATATATACTGAACGGTTGATTTTGAAAATCCCGACTGATCATACGCTGTTCCTGCGCCATACTTCGGATTCAAAAAATCGTTTAAATACATCTTGTACTGAATATTCAATCCTCTTGGAAACTGAACCCCCACAAATACAGAAGGCAAAAAACGGTCGGTCTCACTTCCAAACCAATCGGTCTTAATAGACTTAGAACCATTTATCCAACGTTTCTCTTTATAGGCAAC
>JAYVSA010000011.1:0-4864 GCA_043775765.1 Breznakibacter sp.
AAAGAGCCGTTAACACAACTTCTTTTAACTTTACAGGCTTTAAATACTAAGAAACCTAAGCAAAAACCTATTTTACTCAAAATCGCTCCCGACTTAACGAACGAGCAACTTTTAGACATTATATCAATTGTTGACGACTCAAAAATTGCTGGTGTTATTGCTACCAACACAACCATTGCCAGAGAGGGCTTAAAATCGGTAAACAGAGAAGAGATTGGCGGGTTGAGTGGTAAACCGCTTACAAAACGTTCTACGGAAGTAATTAAGTTCTTGCACGAGAAAGGAAATGGTTCGTTTCCTATAATTGGGGTAGGGGGCATACATTCTGTTGCAGATGCTCTTGAAAAACTCGATGCTGGCGCAAGTTTAATTCAACTTTATACGGGCTTTATTTACGAAGGTCCTCAACTGATAAAAGATATTAATAAGGCGCTTTTGAATAGGTTGTAACTTACTCGTTGAGGTTTTGCGACCTTATGATTTTAAAACAAACCATTAAACTTGAGCGGGCAGTTCGTGAGCGCTTGCAGCGAAAAGCGCGACAACAGGGGCGAATGATTTCGGAATTTGAAATATACAGAATACGAAGAAATAATAGTAATTGCCCGTGGTGGCACGTCCAAATAAATAAAAAAAGCCCGAGAATCAATCTCAGGCTTTTTTTGTGTTGTTATATTGCAATTACTTTGCTTGCTCGAGAGCCAACGTTTTTGTAGGATTGTCGCAAACAGATGACGGGCCAAAATATTGGATTGGACCAGGATAGATGTAAGAGGTTTTAAGTGCCCACTCTTCGCGGTTTGCAGCCAATTTCTTAAATGGGGCAGCATCTAAGCGAACAAGCGCTTTTTGAATTACGGCCTTCATTTTTCCGTGACGACGCTCCATGTTCATCATCATTGTAACTGGTACACCACCAGCAATCCAGTTTTCAGCAGGCGCAGTAAGGTTTCTTACGGATGCCATATAACCTGTTTTGCCTTCAGCAATAAGTACCGATGCGGTGTAACCCAATGAGTAACAGTAATCTGCGTCGAAATTAGATGGGGCAGCGCAACGACCTTCGTAACCGAAGAAGTGACCTAAACCACTAAATTTACCTTTGTATTTTCCTTCTGCTTTCATTACTTTTAAACGATCTTTAACCATATCGATTAAAAGTTTTTCTGTCTCAATCATAGACACTTGCACGTTTCCGTGTGGATCTCTATCGAGCAAAAGTTGGTAAGCAAAGCTCTCTGGAAGACTTGCAAATACGCTCGCTAATTCTGGCTTAAGAAGTTTTGTTACAAACTCGCGACGCTCTTTGTTGGTATCCAATTTGTTCAAAGCATCTTCGTGGTGAGCCAGTGAATCGTTTAATTCATGGATAAGCGCCTTGATTTCAGGGATGAATTCAACCAAACCTTCTGGAATAAGGATTGTGCCAAAGTTTTCGCCATTATCGGCTCTTTTAGCCACAACGGTTGCAATTTGGTTAACCACTTCGGCTAATGTTTGCTTTTTCTCTTCAACTTCTTCTGAAATAATACAGATGTTTGGCTGTGTTTGAAGCGCACATTCTAGTCCAATATGAGACGCTGAACGACCCATTAATTTGATGAAGTGATAATATTTTTTTGCTGAGTTACAGTCGCGTTGAATGTTACCAATTAACTCACTATATACTTTACAAGCTGTATCGAAACCAAAAGACGTTTCAATCATTTCGTTTTTAAGGTCACCATCAATAGTTTTTGGAGCACCAATAACTTGAACACCAGAGTTAATGCTAGCGTAGTATTCTGCTAATACACAGGCGTTTGTGTTTGAATCGTCGCCACCAATAATAACAATTGAAGTGATTCCAAGGGCTTTACAATTTGCCAAACCTTTGTCGTACTGAGCAGTCTCTTCAAGTTTAGTTCTACCAGAACCAATAATATCGAAACCACCTGTATTGCGATAATCAGCAACTTTTTCTGGCGTAAGCTCAATATATTCGTTGTCTACAAAACCACCAGGGCCGCCTAAGAAACCGTAAAGACGGTTTTTAGAATTTAATTTCTTTAAGCCATCAAGTAAACCAGAGATAACATTATGACCACCCGGAGCTTGACCACCTGAAAGAATAACACCAACGCTAATTGCAGGAGTCTCTTTTTTTGCACCACCTAATTCAAATGAAATCAAAGGCATTCCATAAGTATTAGGAAACATTGCCTTGATTTCAGCCTGATCTGCAATAGATTCAGTGTTCTTTCCGTTTACAAGTTTCACATCACCTTTGAGCGATTTTGGGAGTTTTGGCACATAGCCTTCTCTTGCAATCTGAAGTTCGCTTTTAATCATTTTCTTATTATTAAGATTGTTAAATTGTTCTCTTTTTACGACCGCAAATTTCGGTATTTTTTTCTATTTATAGATGCTCTTTAATTGTTAAAAACTGATAAAATAGAAAAGTAATTACTTAATTCTAATTTGTTGCCCTATTGAGAGCGTACTAGTTTTTTTAAGTTTATTAATTTTTAATATAGACTCAATAGTCGTGTTGTATTTTTTAGCAATCTTATTAATTGTATCACCCTTTTTAACAGTAACAATGAGTGTTTGTTGGCCTACTTCGCTATCAAATCCGGCTTCTAAATCTGAATCATTCTGTGGAACTTGATAGTTTTCGAAATTATCTGGACTTATTTCAATCTGATTATTGAGGAAGTATAGTTTATTAAACGTAAGTTCACCTGTACTAAAATTGATGTATTTTTCGCAATTAAAAGGAATGCCTAATATTCGTGTCTCAAAATGAAGATGTTCGGTGGTTGCTCTACCTGTTCTACCTCCCAAGCCAATTAAATCACCCGATTTAACATCATCATTCACTTTAACAAGAATTTTATTGAGGTGGCCATACAGTGTTTCTAATCCATTACTATGTCTTATTAATACCATATTACCATAGCCCGAAACACGCTTTGCAATACGAACTCGTCCTGCAAAAACAGCCATAACCGTATCATTCAAATTCAATTTTATATCGGTGCCAGTATGCATTCTGCCATGACGAGGTCCAAATTTCGACAAAAAACGGCCAATGGTAGTCATTGGATAGGTGAATTTATCAGTAGAATCAATTGAAACAACCAGCGTGTCGTTATGCGTTAGGCTTTTGTCTATATTATATTTGATGTTAGTATTATCCCAAATGTTATGATAAAAAATACCTGATGGCACTTCAATTGGAATGATCTCTTTCTCTTTGGTTCTAATTTCAAAGGTTGAATCGCAGGTTACAGCAATTTGAGATTTTGCAATATTGGATATCAGTAAAAGGCAAAGAATAACTGAAACGTTTTTCAAAATAGAATATCTTAGGTAAATGTGTACTTACTTTTTAAAGAGTTCCAAAAGTAATAATTTTTGGGAATTAGAAAAACCAAGAAAGAGAAAAATCTTTTTACTATTTTTGTGCAAAATTTCGAAACACGTAAATGAATAAGATTCGTAAAAACCGCAAAAAGATAACCAAATACCTATTTTTTGCCCTACTTCTCATTTTTGCCGCAATTGGCTTATTTCTATCTTTAGCATTTTTAGCTGTAAAATTTAAGCTTACAAACGACAAAGGAAGCATCGATTTCAATGATCGTTACTTTCATAAATACTCTGTTGCTCAATCTGGTATCAATACAGACAGCAGTAAAACTATAATAAGAAAAGAGATTCTGTTTGCTAAACTTCTGGTTATAAGCAAATATCGTCCAGACAATGCGATGAATTTAATGAAAGCAATTGCTTTAAATTCACCGCTCATAGAGGTTCAGAAAATGGTAGATGCCATAGAGATGCAGTTTACCACAAACGATAACTACAAAAAAGATATAGAATTAGCAATTGCACAAGTTTCAGACGATAACAAAACTGAAAAAGGAAGTGTTTTTGAATGGATGAATATTGCTGAATGGCAAGATTTTAAAATTGCTGTTGCTAAAGATAAAGCCCTAATTGATTCCGTTTCATTGGTTACTGGCGTTGAGTCAAGATTAATTGTTTCAGTTTTAGTGGGAGAACAAATTCGTCTATTTAATTCAAATAGGGAAGCTTATAAAAAATGGATTGGTCCGCTAAAGATACTTTCTGTTGAACGGAATTTTTCAATAGGTGTTACTGGAATCAAAGAGGAGACGGCTATTTTTGTAGAAAAAAATCTTAAAGATTCAACATCTCAATTCTATCTTGGCAAAAAATGCGAATCACTCTTGGATTTTAAAACTCAAAACATCCACTCAGAAAGATATGAGAGATTAGCAACCTATAAAAACCACTTTTATTCTTATATGTATGCTGCATTAATTATAAAACAGGTAAAGATGCAGTGGGAGAGAGCAGGTTTTCCTATTGATCAGCGCCCTGAAATCTTAGCAACTCTTTTCAATGTAGGTTTTGCAATGTCCGTTCCAAAAGCAGATCCAAAAGTTGGCGGTTCGAGCATTGATGTTCATAATAACAGTTATACTTTTGGTGCAATTGCCTATCAATTCTACTATTCTGGCGATTTATTGGAGCTTTTCCCTTATATGGTTAATAAATTTGAATGGTAATTCTGATGCTAAAAAAAACGTATTTTACTTTTGCCTTTTTCTTTTTTGTTTCAATTAATAGCTTTCAAGGCCAAATTGTTCTAGAAAGTAACATAGATTCTATTTCTTGGATAAATATTTCAGATGGTATTTGGTTTTCTGAACGTCAAATACCTGATTCTTCGATTGTTGGAGATTCAAAGTGTACTATATTAAAGATAAACCCTGAATTAACCGATTTTAAACTACTTTCGGCTTCAGAGTATGGTAAGAAAACGAGAACGGCAGAGGAGTGGGCTCAAGAA
>JAYVSA010000012.1:0-5452 GCA_043775765.1 Breznakibacter sp.
CTTCTCCTCTTCTTTAATTCGCGCCTGACTACAAATTATCGGTCTACGCAGTAGCCTACGATCTCAATCGGCTCGAAGCATATAAATAAATATAACGATGGTCAAATGTTGCACTAGCTAGATAACGACTAACCCAATCTGTTTTCTACAGAATCAACTTTTCCGATTACTGCGAGCTTGCCGAGATTACTTTAAGCGCGACTACCTGACGAATCCAGCGTGCGCCACGCTTTTCTTCGGGTACGACGGACCAAGCGGTATTGTCTGCATATATTTTCTCCTCAAAAAGCGACGGCACCTAGTGAGCGCGCAATTAGCAGTCCGCCGCGATCAGTGACGGACGATACTTCTCATATTTATCGATATATATACACATATATAGCGTTGCGCAAAGCGTATCACGCAAATGATCGAAATGCAACGCTATATTCGGATATATATAATGCGAAGACTGTCTAGAATTAGCAGGCTAATTGCAGCGAAATATGAATATGGCAGACGGTACAAGGAACTTGTAGCGCATCGGCAACACCATTCCCAATGGCCGATACTATTAATATCACATTCCCTGCAACGGATTATGAGGTAGCAATTAAAAACCGCACTAATCTTACAGGCGTTCGTGGTGATACAATTCAACAGTTTGGTTCCGAATTGAATTATAATTATTACTTAAGAATCAATACATGGGTTGATACTGCTCTTGTTGGAACGGGTGTGCCAACACCTCCTTTAGAGTTCAAAACCGATAGTGCTGGAATGTATCATATTTTAGCCGTTTCTGACAGACATTGTGGTGCCATTGTTGGTAAGACTTTTAATGTCATGGAAAGTATGATTATTGCTAAGAATGATACGATATTCTTCCCTGAAAATGCGCTTACTGGCACGGCTTTATTGGGCTTTAATGATATTTATGATTCACTAGGAGTCGATAAGCATGTTGTGTTTAAAATAGTGACCGCAGGCTTAAATCCGGATGTTACTTTGGATACTTTAACTGGAGAGTTTAAGTACATTAAATCACCAACCTTCTATGGCCGTGACTCTGTTCGTTACGAAATTAGAAATGTTGACACTCCTTCTAGAGCCGACACGGCGCTAATATGGATTTATGTTGGCAATAAGCCTATAGATGGAAAGAGCTTCTTGATACCAAACGCTTTTTCTCCGAATGGTGATGGAATTAATGACTATTTTGTCATCCAAACGGTTTATGCTTATAGTACAGAAGAGTCATCTTTGGAAATTTTTAATCGCTGGGGCTCTGTGGTTTATCGTTCAAAAGGTAAGTCGTATGATAATAGATGGGATGGTACCACTAATGCTGGTATGATTTCTATTGGGTCTCAATTACCGAATGGTACTTATTTCTATATCTTTAAGGTAACCTTTAACGTCGATGGCGTTTTAAAAAGTAATGAGTATAATGGTTACATTGAAATGAGGAGATAAATATCTTTTACTGAAACTTTGCAATATTTTCGCAACTAGATTGTGCATGATGAAGAAATTGTTGATATTACTTATAGGTTTGTTTATTTTGAGGGTAGGTTACTCTCAAGATTTGGCACAGTATAGTCATTATATTGGTAATCAGGGGCTTTTGAACCCTGCTTACAACGGAACTCGGGATGTTTTAAGCGGAATATTAGTTCATAGAAGTCAATGGGTTGGCTTTGAAGGTGCTCCTATGACGGATGGCCTCAATGTTCATGGACCTATTGAGGATACTCCTTTAGGCGTTGGTCTTGTCTTTCAAAATGATCATATTGGATTTAGTAATACTTTCGATTTCTTCGTTGCAGGTTCGTATAAACTGAAATTGCCTAAGAAAAATCAGTTTATCTCAGTTGGTTTACAGGCAGGTTTGCAGTCGTTTATTTATGATGCCTCTCAAGCTATTACTGAAACTTATGGCGACCCTGTTTTTAACGGTAAGTCCTCTAAGTTCGGTTTTAACTTTGGTTTGGGAGCTTACTATTATGCCGACAAATATTTTATTGGTTTTTCTGTACCTAAATTCTTATATAATAACTTCGACCCGAACAAAGAGGGGTATAAGAGCACTTTTGATATTTATAATACCCACATGTATCTCTATGGAGGATATTTGTATAAAATTATTGAAACTCAAATGAAAACCACCATGCTTGTCAAAAGTGTTGTGGGGGCGCCACTTCAATTTGAAGTCTCTGTAAGTGCTCTTTTAGCAAATAAGTTCTGGTTAGGCTTATCTTATCGTTCACTAAACGATATGGTTTTCTTAACTGAATATATTATCAACAAACAGTTCACCTTGAGGTACTCATTTGATTTTCCTTTTTCAGATATTAATCATGTTTCTAAGGTTGGTACACATGAATTGGCCTTACAATACGATTTTTCTTTGAATAAACGTGCGGGAATGCGTTCTATTAGGTATTTCTAAATATTATTGATATATTTATTTTTGTTTTTTGAAAGATTATTAAATATGAGAATTCTAACAATATTTTGCTTTTTTATTCTTCTGGCTTTATCATCTCAAGTTCATGCGCAGAATACGTATATCAAGAAGGGAGATAAGCTTTATTTAAGAGGAGAGTATTTTGCAGCACTCGAAAATTATAAAAAAGCTGAGGCTGAAGGTGTTGTTCTAGACACTAGAACGTTGATAAATAAGGCTATTTGTCTTTATAATCAAAACGATATTGAGTCGGCTTTTAATATTTTTGTTGAGAATGAAGATAAGTTAGTGGGGGAGGATATTTATTATTATGCTCAGACAGCTCATAAGTTTGGTTTTTATGATGGTGCAATAATAAGTTATGAAAAGGCCAAAAAAGCTGGGGCTAACCCTGCTGCTATTGATGAATTAATAGCCTCGTGTAGGTGGGCTTTAGCAAATTCCAAGTTTGATACTACCGTAAAAGTAAATCCAGAAACTGAACTCTATACGGGTGGGCAGAGTTTTGGTATTCAATTTTATAAAAACAGTGTTGTCTATTCATCTGCTGATGAGAAGGGGAGTAAAAGAACGGTGGATAAGACTGGTAAGGCTATTTTAGGTTTATACTATTCTGAGCTTGGTACTGACGGGAAGGTTTTACCAGGGAAAAAACTCTTTTCTAAAAATTTAGTATTCCCTGAGCATGTTGGTGCAATTGCTTTTACAGCGGATAATGCAATGATGTATTACTCCCGTGTTGTGCGAGTTAAAGGAGGTGATAGTAGAGTTAAGATATTCTCTGTTGAATGGGATGGTACAGACTGGATAAATGAAACAGAATTGCCAATAAACAGTGTTACGTACTCATGTGCTCATCCTGCAGTATCGCCCGACAATAAGTTCTTGTATTTTACCTCAGATAAACCTGGTGGTTATGGTGGAAAGGATTTGTATGTTTGCGAGCGATCTAAAAATGGAAAGCTTGGCGAACCTAAGAATTT
Source organism: Breznakibacter sp. (assembly GCA_043775765.1). Lineage (GTDB taxonomy): Bacteria > Bacteroidota > Bacteroidia > Bacteroidales > Marinilabiliaceae > JAGPHP01. Next base: position 3,433 of record JAYVSA010000012.1, read on the forward strand.
AGGTTCAGAAATAAATACTTTTGGAGATGAATTATATCCTTTTATTGCTAAAGACAATACTTTATACTTCTCTTCATCGGGCCGTAAAGGGTTTGGTGGTCTTGATATTTATAGTGCTACATTAAATGGTACTAAATGGTCTAATATTAAGAACTTGATGCAGCCGTTTAATGGTAATAAAGAGGATTTTGGCTATGTAATTGATCCTAATAATCCGAGCAATGCCTATTTGTCTTCTAATAGACTTGGTACAGGTGAGTTTGATGCGATTTTTTCTGTTGCTATGCAACCAGTGGATGTTGTTAAAATTGAGCCTACCGCCCCTCTCATTGAAGAGCCTATAGATACAACTTCTGCCATTGTTACTCCTCCTGTTGTTGCTCCAATTGTAGCTGTTGCACCTGCTGTTGTTACTTCTCCAGTTGTTACTCCACCAGTTGTTGTGGCTCCTGTGGTTACAGAGCCAGTTATTACACCAACACCACCCACAACGACTTTGCCAAAATCTATTTCTGCAACCATTATTAGTACTTTTAATGGTACTCCAATAAGTGGTGTAAAAGTGGATGTTAAGGATTTGACAACGAACAAAGTTATAGGAACTGTTTTAACGGATAAATTGGGTAAATTTTCACTTGCGATACCAGAAGGCTCTAGGGTTAATGGTAGAGAGTTTGAGATTGCTCTCTCTAAAGGGGATGAATTTAATTCAAAGACCATGATTGTTAATATTCAAGAACTTGAAGACTTGACAAAAAACGGTTTAACCTTGACTCCTATTTTTAAAGATGCTGTTTTAGACGATATTAGTGGAATGGTTATTCCTTATGTTGGTAATCAAATAACTCCTGAGGGAAATAAAATTATTGAATCATTAGCCGCTTATTTGCTTAAAAACAAGAATATTGTTATTAAATTAAACGGACACACAGATGCTCGTGGGGATAAATTGACTAATTTACGTACTTCTCAAACTATGGCTGAGAAGGCTGAGTCTATTTTGATTCAAAAGGGTGTTTTGGATGAGAATATTATTCCTCGTTCATACGGTGACAGGTACATTATCAATAAATGTAAGCGTGGTGTTGTCTGTGATGAAGCATCTCATCTTAAAAATAGAAGAATTGATGTTGTTGTTTGGCGTATTTTAAAGTAATTTTGATAAAAAGGATTTATACAATTTGGATTTCTTAAAGACATAATTTTGTTTATGAAGAGTATTAATATATTTGCAACTGTTTTTTTATTTTTTACGATTTGTTTTTCTTCTTTTTCGCAAGATAAGTTAGAGGGTTTACGTACAACTAAGAAAATTATACCGACCGAAAGTGCCACTTCGCCCTATTATTCCATACAGATATTGGCTCTTAAAGAGGCTCCTACGGATGCTGAGTTCTTTTCTAAAATTGAGTTGGCAAAAGAGTGGAGTTGTGGTGATGGCTTTGTGCGTTATACTGTTGGCGAATATTTAAGTTCTGAGGAAGCTAATGCAGAACTATCTAAGATTAAAAATTTAGGTTACGAACAGGCATTTGTTGTAAACACAAAAAGATATCAAATGGGCGGTGGTTCAGTGGCAACAAGTGTTGTTGTTGACCCGAATAAGACTTATACGATTCAGCTAAGTGCCTTTCGATTCCCTGTTTATCTGAGTTATTTTAAGGAATACGATTCCGTGCAGGAGTATTATTTTAAAGATAAGATTTATCGTTATTGTGTGGGTAGTTTTTTAGGAAAGGATTCAGGCCCCGAACTTGAGAAAGCAAAGCAAAATGGGTACAAAGGTGCCTTTTTGGTAGAGCTTGATAAATATTTGCCATTTAAAATTGAGTAATTGGGTTTTCAATACTCTTTTTTTATATAAAATAAAGCAGGTCGGCTTATCGCTAAACATGTTTAGAGGAAAGTCCGGGCAACGCAGAGTGTCATGCTTCCTAACGGGAAGATGTTCGTGAGGGCATATTAATGTAACAGAAAATAACCGCCTTTTCGGAGGTAAGGGTGAAAAGGTGCGGTAAGA
>JAYVSA010000013.1:0-3969 GCA_043775765.1 Breznakibacter sp.
TTCGAGCATTTGTTTATGTTGGAAATATGTCTGGCGCTATTGTAAAAGATTTCATAGCGGTTATTAAAGCTTATAACATCGATAAACCAATGCAAATTCAGTATACTAGTTATGACGATAACCGCCAAAAAACACTTACGGTAACGGAAAAACAGATTCATGGCCAAATAACATTTGACTATAAAATGGTGGTTACTGATACTGAAGATAGCAAAGTAGGAATCGAATTATATTGGAATCGTGCTCCAATTGCTGGTACTGCAATTATTAAAGGATATAACTTGAATAGAACTAAAACAAAAGACAAAAATGCCACCGTCTACATCTCTTATAGCGAAGCCAATGCAGCTTACGAAAAAACCATGGAAGTTACTATTGTTGGTCTCGACACCGCAGGAGTAGACGATAATGTGGATAATTTAAAAATGTTTGTAGGTAAAAAAGGAAATGTCTTAGATATTTACGGTAATGCCAACATTCCTAATTATGCCATTGTTGACAAAAACCATGTTGACGGCTACAACTGGGCTTTTGTTGCACATAGCAACGAATCGTTAAATATCTCGGTGGCTCAAGTGGCACTTCCTCCTTGTACATTGCCATATATTAACAATATTTTCACCAACTATTCAATTAAAAAAGTGTTGAATGATGAAATAAATAAGGAGTATCCAAATTTAAATCAAACTTATATTGATAAATTCCTGACCAATGCCGACTCTCCAGCCTATTTTAATGGCACAGTTGGCTTTATTAGTTGTGGTGCAACCTTGCCAGCTTCACCTGCAGGATTTACCGCAGATTTTGCCAATTTATCGGCTTTAAGTCCATACATCCCAGCACAAATCAATGCTTTTAAAAACTAATATTCGAATAAATAGAAGAACTCCTTTTATAAACATTCTTAAAATACCAGGTTTAAACGTCTGGTATTTTTTGTTTGATAGTGGCAACCTCCGTTTCAATTTTCTATGGCAGCTTAAGTGTTTCAGATATACGGAATGACATCGTTGTAAATTAGTAAATGGATAAAAATATTTTTATTAATAAAAAAGAGTTCTATTTAACAATGTTTGATGCAACCAAGCGAGAATCAGATTCTTAATTGTAAATGGTTTATTGTATCTTTGCAAATTAGTTTTATAAATGAAGAGATAAAAATGTCGCATAAAGCAGGATTTGTAAATATTGTAGGAAACCCAAATGTGGGTAAATCAACCCTCACCAACGCCCTAGTGGGAGAGCGTTTGTCTATTATCACCAATAAGTCTCAAACCACGAGACATCGTATTATAGGCATTGTGAATGAGCCTGATTATCAGGTTGTTTTTTCAGATACGCCAGGAGTTTTGAAGCCTAATTACAAGTTACAGGAGTCGATGTTGAAATTTTCAAAATCGGCACTTACCGATGCGGATGTGATTTTATACATGACCGATGTGGTGGAGACGATTGACAAAAACAGTGAATTCTTGAACGCTGTAAAAGATCAAACGGTTCCAATATTATTGGTTTTAAATAAAATTGACCTTATAACACAAGATAAATTGGATGTATTGTTCGATACTTGGAGAGAAATTTTGCCTCAGGCTGAGATTTTTCCATTATCGGCACTTCACAGTTTTAATGTTACCAATTTGATGACTCGAATTTTGGAGCTCATCCCCGTGTCACCACCATATTTCGACAAAGATCAGTTGACCGATAAGCCAGAGCGCTTCTTTGTGTCGGAGATTGTGCGAGAAAAAATCTTGCTCTACTACCAAAAGGAGATTCCATACTCGGTGGAGGTTGAGGTTGAGGAGTTTTTAGATCAGGGCGACCGTGTGGATATTCGCTGTGTGATTCACGTTGCACGCGATTCGCAAAAAGGAATTATTATAGGACACAAGGGTGAAGCTCTTAAAAAAGTGGGCACAGAAGCGCGTATCGATATTGAGAAGTTTCTCGACAAGAAAGTTTTCTTAACCACTTTTGTAAAGGTGACCAAAGATTGGCGCGACAAAGACAATATGTTGAGTCGTTTTGGATACGATGAGTAGTTTTCTTTTGAACTTACCAAAGGAGATTTTATTAAAAAGTGAAGTAAGCCAGTAACATGGGTTATTGGTAAAGATTGAAAAAAAGCAGACTTCGGGTTTGTGAAGATAAATTGATATGGGAAATATTGTAGCAATTGTGGGTCGTCCAAACGTAGGAAAATCGACCCTATTTAATAGATTAACCGGCACGCGCGACGCTATTGTTGATGAAATGAGTGGCGTAACGCGCGACCGATTGTATGGCAAAGCCGAATGGAATGGCAAGGAGTTTTCGGTTGTAGACACGGGCGGTTATGCCTTTAATACCGATGATGTTTTTGAAGAGGAAATTCGCAAACAAGTTGTAATTGCGGTAAATGAGTCTGATTTGATTCTCTTCGTAGTAGATGTTACGGTTGGTATTACCGATTACGATGAAGAAGTTGCCGAGCTTTTAAGACGAAGCAAGAAAAAAGCCATTGTTATTGTAAACAAAGTTGACAACAACGAGCGAATCATTGATTCACACCAATTCTACGCTTTAGGTTTAGCGGAGTTATATACCATTTCGGCCATTAATGGTTCGGGAACAGGCGATTTATGCGATTTCATCGTTGAGCAGTTGCCCGAACAGTTAATTGATGACACCCTCGACTTACCAAAATTTGCCGTTGTTGGTCGCCCAAATGCTGGAAAATCATCTATAGTAAACGCCTTTATTGGTAACGATAGAAATATTGTAACACCAATGCCAGGCACTACTCGCGACTCTATTTATACTCGTTTCAATAAGTTTGGATTAGATTTCTACTTGGTAGATACCGCAGGACTTAGAAAGAAATCGAGAGTAGAAGAGGATTTGGAGTTCTACTCGGTAATGCGTGCCATTAGAGCCATTGAAAATTCAGACATCTGTTTGCTTATGATTGATGCCACACGTGGTATTGAGAGTCAGGATCAGAAGATTTTTCAGTTGATTCAGAAGAACAACAAAGGGCTAGTTATTTTGGTGAATAAATGGGACTTAGTTGACAAGGACGAAAATTCTACGAAGGAGTTTGAAGCAACGATTAGAGAAGCAACTGCTCCGTATGTCGATTATCCAATTGTCTTTACTTCGGCCATAACCAAACAGCGTATTCATAAGGCGCTTGAAGCGGCACAGCAGGTTTTTGAAAACAGAAAACGTAAGATTACAACATCGGTTCTTAACGATGAGTTATTGCCAATTATTGAGCACACACCACCGCCATCTTTAAAAGGTAAGTATATTAAAATTAAGTACATTACCATGTTGCCAACGGCCATTCCGTCGTTTGCATTCTTCTGTAACTTGCCACAATACGTAAAAGATCCATATAAACGTTTTCTTGAAAATAAGATTCGCGACAAGTGGGATTTTTCGGGTACGCCAATTAATGTGTTCTTGAGAAAGAAATAAAATATAAAGAGATATAGATTAAAATATAAAACGCCACTCTAAATCGGAGTGGCGTTTTTGTTTATACACTTTGCCAATGGACTTTTACAAGTACTAAATTGCTGTTCGGAGAAGAAAATTGCTGTTCGGAACACCAATTTGGTGTCAAAAGCTCCGACATTGGTGCTTGGAATAGAAATATTGGTGCCCAGAGCTCCAATATTGGTGTTCCCAACAGAAACATTGCTCTCTAGAGCACCAATTTTGGTGTTAATAGCTCAGAAATTAGTGCTCGGAAGAGGAATATTGGTGCTCTAAGCACCAATGTCGGAGCTTGGAGGAGCAATTTTGGAGTTCAACGAGGCTATCTAGTTCTAAATCTGTTACTATTCCAGTATTGCCTTGCGTGAGGTACAGAGCGTGAAACCCCACAGCCCATTGTGTGGAGCTTGTCGGAACACGATGGGTGAGGAGTTGAAGCGGCGAACCGATAGCAAGTGGCAAGGAAAAATGAAATTGGAAATAAAT
>JAYVSA010000014.1:0-6209 GCA_043775765.1 Breznakibacter sp.
GAGTATTATAAATGGCTCTATACGGCTATAACCCGAGCACAAAAGCAACTCTTTCTTGTTAATTTCAGCGACGACTTTTTCAAAAAAAAATAGGGTAAATTGCTCTACCCTATTTCATTATCAATTAAACAAATAATTAATTATTTGATATCAAGATCTTTAATAATTTTATCTATTTTCTCACCAGCTTTCTTCTCAGCGTTGGCAAAATCATTCTTATTTGCCAATTGCTCCTTAACTTCGAAGTAAAACTTAATCTTTGGTTCTGTTCCCGATGGGCGAACAGAAACTTTGGACCCATCTTCGGTAAAGAATTGTAGTACATTTGAAGTTACAGGCAAATCAATTTTCACCGCTTTACCATTAACTGTTTCTATCAACAATTCATAATCCTTAACCGAAACAACTTTAGAGCCAGCTAGTGATTTTGGAGGATTAGCACGATAATCTTTCATCAACTGCTCAATTTCCTCTGCACCAGTTTTACCTTTACGTACAATGTAAACCATCTTCTCTTTAGAGAAGCCATACTCTAAATAGATATTTTGAAGCAATTCAAACAACGTTAATTTATTTTCTTTAGCCCAAGCGGCTATTTCAGCCATCATAGCGCAAGCAGCAACAGCATCTTTATCACGAACATAATCGCCAGGCAAGAAACCATAACTCTCCTCACCACCGCAAATATATTTCATTTTACCTTCTAGCTCTCTAATTTTGGCAGCAATCCATTTAAAGCCAGTGTAAACATCAAAATAAGTTACACCACTTTTTACAGCCATATCCTTAATTAACTCACTGGTAACAATGGTTTTAACAATAAACTCTTTTCCTGTAAGCTTGCCTTGTTTTTTCCACTCGTTGAGCATATACCAAGTTAGCAACATGGCCGTTTGGTTACCATTAACCAAAATAAACTTACCTGTGTCATCCTTTATGGCAACGCCTAAACGGTCGGCATCAGGGTCTGAAGCCATAACAATATCAGCATCTACCTCTGTGGCCTTTTTAACAGCCATAGCAAGCGCTGCAGGCTCTTCAGGGTTAGGTGAAACAACGGTTGGAAAATCTCCACTTACAACATCTTGTTCGGGTATATTAATGATGTTAGTAAATCCTAGGTTTCTAAGGGCTTGCGGAATAAGTTTAACGCCAGTACCATGTATTGGTGTATAAACTATTTTAAGATCTTTTTGCTTGGCACAAACCTCTTTATTCATTGACACACCCAAAACACTTGCAAGGAATTTTTTATCCATTTCCTCTCCAAGCATAACGATGAGTGAATCGTTGCCCTTAAATTTAATATCATCAACGGAACTAACTTTTACAACTTCTTTGATAATATCCTCATCGTGAGGCACGACTACCTGACCACCATCTTCCCAATAGGCCTTGTAACCGTTATACTCTTTTGGGTTGTGAGATGCTGTAATAACAATACCACTTTGGCATTTTAGCTCGCGAATAGCAAACGAAATTTCGGGTGTTGGACGTAAGCCTTCAAACAAGTAAGCCTTAATACCATTGGCCGCAAATATTTGTGCCGATGACTTAGCAAAAACCTCACTGTTATTACGACAATCATAACCAATAACAACACTAATATCCTTTTTGTCAGGAAATTGAAGTTTTAAATAATTCGATAATCCTTGTGTAGCTGCACCAACCGTATAGATGTTCATTCTATTAGAACCAACGCCCATAATACCGCGTAAACCACCTGTTCCAAACTCTAAATCTCTATAGAACGAATCAATAAGTTCTGTTTTATCTTCCTTTTCGAGGAGCAATTTCACTTCCGCTTTTGTCGATGCATCGTAATTGCCATTAATCCATGTAGTTGCTTTGGCTATAACATCGTTCAATAATGTATTGTTTTCCATGATCAAATATTTATAATCTACTATTTTTGATTTGCAATGCGCACCATATAGGCACCATATTCATTCTTTAATAAAGGCTTTGCAAGTTCCAGAAGTTGTTCTTTATTGATAAACCCTTTTTTGAAAGCGATCTCTTCTAAACAAGCAACTTTTAACCCCTGGCGGTTTTCGATGGTTGCAATGAAGTTTGATGCTTGTAATAAGCTATCATGCGTTCCTGTATCTAACCATGCCATACCACGACCTAAAACTTTAAGGGACAGGCGCTCCTCTTCAAGATAGAGTCTATTTAAATCGGTAATTTCGTATTCGCCTCTTGGAGATGGTTTTAACGATTTGGCTTTAGAAACAACGTCGTTTGAATAAAAATACAGCCCCGTAACCGCGTAGTTCGACTTAGGTTCTTTTGGCTTCTCTTCTAAGGAGATTACTTTGCCAGCATCATCAAATTCGGCCACACCATATCGTTCTGGATCACTTACATAGTAACCAAAAACAGTGGCACCTTTTGTCGATTGTGCAGCACTTTCTAACACTCCAGAAAACTCGTAGCCGTAAAAAATATTATCACCTAAAACCAAGCAAACATCATCGGCACCAATAAACTTCTCACCTATAATAAATGCCTGTGCCAAACCATCGGGAGACGGTTGCTCAGCAAATTCAAGATTCATTCCAAATTGACTACCATCGCCAAAAAGGTTCTTATATAAAGGTAAATCATGAGGTGTTGATATAATAAGAACATCACGAATTCCAGCGAGCATCAGAACCGATAATGGGTAATAAATCATTGGTTTGTCGTAAACTGGGATGATCTGCTTTGAAATACTTTTTGTTACTGGATAGAGTCTAGTACCCGATCCACCTGCTAAAATGATTCCTTTCATCAATTATTTATTTAAGGTTAGATAATTATCGAAATAGCTTATCGTTTTTGTTAATCCTTCTCTTAGTTGCACCTTTGGTTCCCAACCATTTAGCATCTCTTTTGCCAAGGAAATATCTGGTTGACGCTGAGTAGGATCATCTTGTGGCAATGGGCAGTAAATGAGTTTAGATTTCGAATCTGTTAGTTCCAAAACAGACTTTGCCAGCTCGAGCATTGTAAATTCATTTGGATTACCAATATTCACAGGTCCTGCAAAATTAGCTGGCGAATTCATCATACGAATCATTCCTTCAACTAAGTCATCAACATATTGAAAACTACGTGTTTGCATACCGTTTCCAAAAATAGTTATATCCTCACCTTTGAGAGCTTGTACAATAAAATTTGAAACGACACGTCCATCATTTGGATTCATACGTGGCCCGTAGGTATTAAAAATACGAATGACCTTAATATCAACATCGTTTTGCAACTGATAGCTAAAGAAGAGACTTTCCGCACAACGCTTGCCTTCATCGTAACAAGAGCGTATACCAATAGGATTTACATTTCCCCAATAATCTTCACTCTGAGGATGTACCTTTGGATCGCCATAAACCTCACTGGTAGAGGCTTGTAGAACTCGAGCCTTAATACGTTTTGCTAATCCAAGCATATTAATGGCACCCATTACAGATGTTTTAATAGTTTTGATTGGATTATATTGATAATGCACAGGTGATGCAGGACAAGCCAAGTTATAAATTTGATCCACCTCAATAAAAAATGGATGCGTCACATCGTGTCTAATTAATTCGAAATAAGGATTTTGAAGAAGATGAACAATATTCTCTTTGCTTCCAGTAAAGTAGTTATCTAAACAAATCACCTCATTTCCTTCATTTAAAAGGCGCTCACACAAATGAGAACCAATGAATCCAGCACCTCCAGTAACTAAAACTCTATTCATATTTAAATATTAAACCTAATGAGGAACTATTATATAACTGTTTGACGACCAACACTATAATAGACAAATCCATTCTCTTTCATTTCAGATGGATCGTAAATATTTCGACCATCAAAAACAACATTTGCCTTTAGTAGCTTCGTAATGATTTCGTAATTAAGGTTTCTAAATTCTGTCCATTCCGTGATGAGCAATAACGCATCACAATCTAAAATAGCTTCGTACTGATCTTTAGCATAATAGACGGTATCTTTGAGAATACGCTCTGTTTCATGCATTGCCACAGGATCATAGACTTTCACTTGAGCACCGGCCTTTATTAACTCTTGAATAATAACCAACGATGGAGCTTCACGCATATCATCGGTATTGGGTTTAAATGAGAGTCCCCAAACTCCAAAGGTTTTTCCCTTCAAGTCATTTCCAAAATGGGATATAATTTTTTTAACAAGGAGTAATTTTTGATCGTCATTAACCTCTTCAACCGATTTTAGCAGTCGAAGCGAGTAGCCATAACTATCGGCCGTTTTAATAATAGCCTTCACATCCTTAGGAAAACAAGAGCCACCATACCCCACTCCTGGATAGATGAATTTGGATCCAATACGTGTATCAGTACCAATTCCTCGTCTAACCATCGACACATCGGCACCAACCAATTCGCAAAGGTTAGCCATATCATTCATAAAGCTAATTTTTGTTGCCAACATCGCATTGGCGGCGTATTTTGTCATCTCAGCCGATGGAATATCCATCATTAAAAGCGGATGTCCATTCAACAAAAATGGTTTATATAGACGAGACATAACCCCCTCGGCGCGTTCACTTTCTATGCCCACAACAATTCTATCAGGCTTTAAAAAATCGTCAATAGCACTACCCTCTTTTAGGAATTCAGGGTTCGACGCTACGTCAAACTGCAAACTTAAAGAGCGTTTATCGAGTTGCTCTTGAACTGCACTCTTAACTTTTTTTGCCGTGGCAATAGGCACAGTACTTTTTGTTACCACAACAATATAATCATTCATATATTTACCAACCTGAGAAGCCACTTCAAGCACATAACGCAAATCTGCGCTTCCATCTTCATCGGGAGGTGTACCAACAGCTATAAAAACCACATCACAATCGACCAAACTCTCAGCAATATTGGTTGTGAATTTCAATCGGCCTTTTTCTTGATTTTGCTTAACAAGAGTTTCTAAACCAGGCTCAAAAATAGGAATAATACCATTTTTAAGTTTCTCAATTTTAGCCACATCCACGTCAACACACGTTACTAGTACACCCGTTTCAGCAAAACAAGTACCAGTAACTAAACCAACGTATCCTGTTCCAACAACAGAAATTTTCATAATTCGTAAATTTTTCCCAAATGTATTAAAAGAACGGAAATATCACGAAGAAATTTCCAGATAAAAAGCTCGCTATGACAACAAATATGATTCTAATAGGAACAATAACTCATTTGATGATGAGACCTTATGGAAATCATTCTCCTTAAAGACAGTAACACCACCCGTCTCTTCTGAAACAACAATGGCTAAAGCGTCTGTTGACTCTGTTATTCCAAGTGCTGCTCGGTGGCGTAATCCAAATTGTTGAGGCACTTCATCATTTCTGGATACTGGCAGAATGGAGCATGCTGATACTATTTTCTCTTGATTAACAATAACAGCTCCGTCGTGTAGTGGCGTATTTTTCTCGAAGATATTTTGCAATAATTCTTTAGAAATATTTGCATTCAATACGATTCCTGTCTCAATATATTCAATTAAATCATGATTTTTTACAAACACCAAAAGAGCACCCGTTTTTGAGGTGGATAGAATTTGACAAACATCTGCTACTTGTTTTAAATTCTGATGATTATACCCTGCTTGATCGTTACTGAATAAATTATCGAGAGAAAACTTTTTTGAGATTTTATATCTTGAACCTAGTAGTAAAAAAAAACGTCGAATCTCTTGCTGAAAAACGATGATAAGTGCCAAAACGCCCACATTCACAAAATTATTCAGGATGCTGGTGAGCAAATCCATGTGTAGCGTTTTGATGGTAAGCCAAAAAACTAAGAAGGCAAATAATCCAATAAATATATTTTGAGCTACGGTGCCTTTTATTACGCCATAAAGTCGAAACATAAGAATGGCAACTACCACAATATCAACTAAATCAATAAGTCGAAACTCAAGAAATCCCATTTACTATCTTATTAATTTACACTAAGTTGATTATATATTTTAACACATTCAACAGCCTCTTTTACATCATGAACCCTCAATATTTTAGCTCCTTTTTGCAAAGCAATCATATTAAGCGCCGTTGTGCCATTTAAAGACTCTGCCGAACTTATGCCTAATAAATTATATATCATAGACTTACGTGAAATTCCAACTAGAATTGGTAAATCAAATGAACGAAAATCATCCAAACGACTCATTAAAGAATAATTATGGTCTAATGTTTTTCCAAATCCAAA
>JAYVSA010000015.1:0-3847 GCA_043775765.1 Breznakibacter sp.
ACGTGCCGAATGGCCTGTTGCGAGAATTACCGCCTTGCCCGTGATGGTAAGATTGTCGTTGACTACAACGCCTTGTGTTTTACCATCTTCGATGATAATATCGGTAACTTTGGAGTTGAAGAGTATTTGGCCACCAGCATTAAGAATGGAGTGACGCATATTTTTGATGACGCGCGGCAACAAATCGGTGCCAACATGCGGATGAGCATCGATAAGAATTTCATCGCTAGCACCGTGAAAATGAAGCACTTCGAGTATTTTTTTAAAATCGCCCCGTTTTTTACTTCTGGTATAGAGTTTTCCATCGGAGAATGTGCCAGCTCCACCTTCACCAAAAGCGTAGTTCGACTCTGGGTTAACGGCATTTCCTCGGTTGAGCTGAGCTAAGTCGCGTTTACGAGCAGCTACATCTTTCCCGCGTTCAATAACAATGGGTTTAAGGCCAAGTTCAATGAGGCGAAGAGCAGCGAAAAGTCCGCCAGGACCAGCACCAACAACAATTATTTCGGCTGCGTTTTCTACATTCTGATATTCAAACTGAGGAGGTATATAGGCATCGGGCACCACATTGGCGTAGGCTTCAACGGTGAGCTGAATGAATACCATACGTTGACGGGCATCAATGGAACGCTTAAGAACACGGCACGATTTGATGGCCGAGACGGCAACATGCATCTCTTTGGCAACGAGTGGCAGATAAAACTTCTCATCTGAAGCATCATGAGGCGTTAGTCGAAGTTGTATTTCTCGTTTCATAAAGAGGTGTAAATAAGCTGTATGTGATGTTATTGGAAATAGAAAGTCAATAAAAAGATGCGCGAGGTAAGGCGATCAATGGCTTGTGTATAGTATATTTTTTCAGGATCGACAGAACCACTGGTATTTAGAATATTTCTAAGCCCGATAGACATTCGGAACTCTGTTGTGAGTCGGAAATAGTTCATGTAGGAGTCGAAACCAGCACCAAATTCAACGTAAGGATCTAACCCTTGCAACAAGATTCCATCATTTCTATTTTTAGCCAAATCGTAACGAATACAGCCACCTGCCACTAAGAACGGTTTAAAGTTATTCATTCGATGAGCACTGTATTTAAACAACATGGGAAATTCGAGATAGGTTGATTTAATTTGGAGCGGATGCTCTTCTACCACCCCATGCTCGTCGATGATACTTAAGTCGCGTTGGCTAAAATTAATACCTGGCGAAAAGCGGAAATCAAGTCGTGTTGCTAAGCGTAAGTTTGCCACCACGCCAACATTAAGTCCTGGAAAGGCGCTGTTCACTTCGGCATACCGCGCATTATAGTTGTTTTGAGCTGTGCGAGCGCCGCTATTTACAACACGAAAATCGGAGATATTAAGACCAATTAAGAACCCAAAACGAAGAGGTTTTTGATCAAAAGTAGGTAAATTAGGTCCGCCACGCCCTTCATCTTGCGAAAAAGTACTGTGCGTTAGAGTACAAAAGACGAAAAAAAGAAAAAGTGCTCTCAAGCAGTATCAGTTTTGGAATGTAAAACTTAAAAAGAATTATAACTTCTCTCCGTAGTAGATTGTAGCAACTCCGAAGGTTTGTTTGTAACTTTTGATAGGCTTAAGGTTTGCTTTCACCATCTCCCCCTCAAACAATACACCTTCAGGAAAAGCTTTTACCGATTCGGGAAGATAGGTGTAGGCTGCTTTATCTTTAGAAAAGAGACCACCCCAAAAAGGTAAAACGTGTTTAAAGTAAAAACCGTATATCTGCTTGATAGGAAATTGGGTAGGATTTGAGAATTCCAAGACCACCACCTTACCTCCTGGCTTTAAAACACGACTCATTTCAGATAATCCTTTGTTCAGATTTTCGAAATTGCGAACGCCAAAAGCCACAGTAATAGCGTCAAACTCATTATCGGGGAATGGTATATTCTCTGAATCTCCCACCATTAGAGTTATTGTTTGTGAGAGGTTCTTTTTATCGACCTTTTTTTGTGCCACTTTGAGCATCTCCTCCGAAATATCGAGCCCAACAATTGAAGAAGGTTTTAATCTCATCGCAGCAAGGGCCAAATCACCTGTTCCTGTTGCAATATCGAGTATTTTTGGGTTTGGGATGTTTTTGATTAAATTAATTGCTCGTCTTCTCCATATTTTATCAATTCCCATTGAGAGAAGATGGTTTAAGAAGTCGTAACGATGTGCAATATTATTGAACATTGTAGCAACTTGACTCTTTTTGCTCTCGTTGGACTTTTGATAAGGTTTTACCTCCATTATTCTAAATATTTTGATTTAAACAGCAGAGAAACGTTACTCTCCAAGTTCATTCTTTACTAATTCAAAAAGTTTTTCAAACTCTTCCTTATTAAAACCATCGCCTGAATAAAAGACAACCCCCTGTCTGTCAACAAGATAATTGCGCGGGATAATGCCTTTTGCGAAGAGGCTAAAAATAGTTAATTTTTGGTCGGCAACAAACGGTAATGTCAATTCATTTTCAACCTGAAAATCTCGTATCTGCTGAATCTCGTGTCCATATCCAATTGCTAAAAATTGAAAATCGCAACGCTCTTTATATTTATTATAGATTTGGGTTTGAATAAGCTTAAGTTCGGCTCTACAAGGCGGACACCACGTTGCAAAGAAGTTTACCCAAACCAGTTTATGAGCCAAATACGAGGTGTTCAGATTTTCACCATCGAGTACAAACTCAAAATAGGGAAGTTTGTCGCCCACCTTTACAACCTCTTCCGATTGCCCATTGGCTCCTTGAAGAAAAAGTAGAACCAAAAGAGTTAAAATTATTGACCTCATTAAAAAGCTATACAAATTTCATCAAAAACCACCTCATCCTATAAAACACCTATTTCAAATCCCCTTTAAGCCAG
The DNA here is from genome assembly GCA_043775765.1 of Breznakibacter sp. Taxonomy (GTDB): domain Bacteria; phylum Bacteroidota; class Bacteroidia; order Bacteroidales; family Marinilabiliaceae; genus JAGPHP01. Next base: position 2,873 of record JAYVSA010000015.1, read on the forward strand.
GCCATTTGAGCTACTTCGAGTTTTTTAGCATAATTTGCAATCTCTCCAAACGGCTCATCATCTACACTTATCTCATTTTTGGTAATTACTCCCAAACAAAAGAACGGATATTTATTTTCCATCATAAAATCTACAAACAAATCCTCTTTCTCAGGAGCTACAGAAACCACTACCCTACCCTGCGCTTCGCCAAATAAGAACGCATCTTTACGTATTTCGGCATCGGTAATAATATCGAATCCAAACTGCAATGGCAGAGCCGACTCAATCAGATTAAAATACAATCCACCTTTTCCAACGTTGTGAATAGAACGCGTAAGCTCTCGTTTTGTTAACTGCCCTATCACATTGAGCAAATCAACTTCTTCATCGAAATTAAAATATGGAACGGCCGATTTCTCAATGCCTAAAACCTTAATGGCGTACTCCGATGAATTGATACATTGGCGCGAACGACCGAGTAAATAGATCATATCGCCCTTATGTTTAAATGAGATTGTTGAGTGATGGGTTTTATCATTCATCAGACCAACCATTCCAATAATGGGAGTGGCACCAATTGGAACTAATTTACCCTCTTCCGATCGCTGGTTAAAGAAGCTCACATTGCCGCCAATTACCGGCGTGTTTATGCGTTTAGAAACCTCCGAAATGGCTTTTATAGATGATACAAATTCGCCATAAACATCGCGATTATGAGGCGATCCAAAGTTGAGACAATCTACCGCAGCTATTGGGGTTGCACCCGAACAAGCCACACTTTTTGCAGCAGTAAAAAAAGCTATCTGTGTACCGATGTATGAATCGGCATCGGTGTAGTATGGATTACCTTCTAGCGAAAGTGCCAAAGTTTTGTTACTGCCTTCAATATCAACCAAAAAGGCATCGCTTGGAAACTCACTATTTAAAGATTCGCTCTCGCCATTGGTTACAGCCTTTGCCTCATTAAAACAGAGCTTTCCCAAAATATTGGCA
>JAYVSA010000016.1:0-2434 GCA_043775765.1 Breznakibacter sp.
TACTTTTTTCGGCCGCAATGGCAATTAATGGCGAATGAATAACAATGCCGTCAATATCAAAGTCATTGGCCGTAGTGCCCGTGTAGAGCCAACGCTTACGCACTTTATTCCCCAAACGGGCTACCTCGCCCACAATAATAATGGCAGGCGAACCAAGAGGAGTACTCTTTTGAGCCAACTCCTCCAGAGAGAGCCGTACCGCTTGCGAATGTGCATAAGAGGCATCTTTTACAATAGCCACTGGCGTGTCGGGCCTGTGGCCTTCAGCAATGAGTTTTTGAGCAATCTCCTGTTGTTTGGATGCGCCCATATAAAAAACCAAAGTGTCAGATTTTGGCACCTTGAGCTTGTCTATATTATGTCCCGATAAAATAGTAAGCGAACTGGCTAAATCTCTGTCGGTAAGTGATATAACATATTGCGAAGCGGCCGCAAAAGCCGATGTAATGCCCGGTGTAATCTCGGCCTCTATAAATCTCGATTTCACATAGTGGTACTCCTCGGCACCTCGCCCAAAAAGCAACGGATCGCCCCCTTTAATTCGCACCACATGCTTACCTTCAATAGCTTGACTATAAATAAGCTCATTTATTATTCTTTGCTCAAAGGAGTGATTTCCTTTTCGTTTTCCAACATAAATCTTTTCGCCCTTAAATTGAACCAGATAATCGTTGTCAATTAAATCGTCGTACAAAATAGCATCGGCTGTCGTCAATAGCTCTAAACCTTTAACCGTAAGCAAGTTATAATTACCAGCCCCAAAGCCAACAATCTCCACTTTTCCCCATTTTTTACGTTCGTCAACAGAGCCAAATAGCTCTTTAAAATCACTATTATTACTTTTTCCAACAATAGCCAAAACACCACTCAGCACATCTGCACTAGAGCCAATATGCTCTTTTCCAATCTGTTGCTTAGTATTTTCGGGTGCCCACAGAGCATAAATCTCAACCGATTCGGGCAGCGGATAAGGTAATTGAACGGCTGAAATAAGTGCTATCTGAGCCGAGTCATTCAGTATCTCTTCAAACAAGTTTTCCTTTTCCGAACCCTGCAAATGAGCCAAAAACAGCAATTCAGCCTCCTCCAAAAGGCGCGCTTGCAACGCCTCAACATCGCTTAACGCTGGCGAATAATTTCTATTGGCAACAACAATTTTTTTCATCAAACTCATTTATAAATGTCGATTTCTTTTACCAAAAATCAACCATTTTCAAGCAACTTCTTTATCTTATCTCTCAGCGCCACCGACCCATAAACATCTTGTCCATTGGACGTTACGGCCACACTCATGTTATCCATTTTATAAATGGCAGGTGAAATAAAATCGCACCGCTTTGGCACATCCACTACATTTACAATTGCTCTAAATTCGCGCCCATCGTTCCTAATTTGCCAGTTCAAATCGCTGTTATCCGTGGCTGCATACACAATCAAATGCCCCTCCAAATCGCTCTTCTGGTACTCGCGACGAATAATTTCCACCCCCTCACGAGCCTCAATTCGCGGGTCAATATACGGCGCAATAACCTTAAAATGACACGTATAGCGACTCAAAAGTTCCACCTTATGCCACGCCACTTTGCCCCCGCCAATAATCAGAATTTGCTCGTCTTCAATATTAATTGCAATAGGTAAAAAAACCATACATATTCTATTTTAATATCTATTTTGGTGGTGCCACCAGGGGCTGTCCAAAGTTATAAATCATCTAAAGTATCTCTCCGCCCCTGCTGTCGGGCTGTTCGCTCCTAGTCCTCGCACATTGGTTCCGACAAGCTCCACCAAAGTGCTGTGGGCTATCCGCTTCCATCCCTCACCTGTTGCAACAGTTCGTCCTGAGAGACGAATCAAATCGTTAAACTAAATCTCATAATCGGGCTCACGCTTAATTTTTCCAAGCGGAATCCTAAGCCAAAGACGCTCATGAAAATAGAACAGCGTAATTTTGGTAAAAACCTCGAAAACACTAATGCCAATGGCCAATTTAATCTGACCCGTTACCAAATATGAAACTATAAAGGTATCAATTGTTCCTGTTAATCGCCACGAGGCAGCCTTAACAATGCTTCTATATCGTTTTTCTTCCATTTTTTTATAGTTGATTTAGGGTTTTTAACACTTTATTTTACAATTTTCACGCTGTTTGAAGGCTTCACAATCTCCATTCGCACCACAAAATCGCCAAAACGTTCATTAGCATTGCGTTCAAAGGCATACTGTGCGATGAGTGGTTTTAATTCGGCCAAAATTTGCTCTTCGTTGAGTTGCTCTTTGTAAAGCGTATTCAACCGCTCGCCCGTAAAATTAGCGCCTAAATAGAGATTGTATATGCCCAGTGAGCGTCCAACTAAGCCTATCTCGCCCAAAAACGGACGACCACAACCGTTCGGACAACCAGTCATTCGTATCAAAATCTCATCGTTACCCAACT
>JAYVSA010000017.1:0-2509 GCA_043775765.1 Breznakibacter sp.
TTGAAAAACATCTTTAACCTTTAAATAAGTAATGGGAAAGCAATAATGTCATATTTCATATTTAGCCTCACCCTAAATCTCTCTCCAAAGGAGAGGGACTGTGCTGCTATCAAGAAAAAAATATTTTACGACATTTATTTGCACCTCACACATAAACAGCACACCTTATATATATATAACCAAAAGGATAGATAGCAGACGTAATTTGGGTTATGCCCATAAAAGAATGGTATTGCCTAATAGAGTAGCCCATTGCATATTTTAAATGGGCATAATAACAATTTATTAATATTCTATTAACTTTAAGGACATACAAGTCCGATATATTTGTTTCAGAAGAAAAAGATAGAGATATCTGATTCCTTAACTAAAAAAGATTATATGAATACGAACACTAGCAAACTAATTAGCCCATCGTTTAAACAACAGCTTATAACGGAACTCGATCAGTTTCAAAATATCCAAATAAACCGCTTTCCATCAGACGAAACACTGAAGATAGACCTCCATTGTCACGATTACAATAGCGATGTGCCCGATGAGTTACTGGGTAGAATTCTGAACCTACCCGAAACATGGTTGGCCACCGATGATTTGCTCAAATATCTCAAACTAGCGAAATGCGATACCTACACAGTAACTAACCACAATAATGCCCGATCGAGCTACGAACTTCAAAATAAAGGGGTTGATGTGTTAACGGCAGCAGAATTTAGCTGTCATGTACCCGATTACAACACGGGTATCCACGTACTTACTTATGGATTTACGCCAGCACAAGAGACAAAACTTAACAAACTGCGCAAAAATCTCTACCAATTTCTCGAATACACCTCAGAAAATAACATACCAACTATTTGGGCACATCCTTTATATAATTACAATCCAAACGGAATACCACCTTTTGAGTTTTACAAGAAGATGGCACTTGTTTTTGAACGTTTTGAGGTTATAAACGGACAAAGAGACACATGGCAAAACATGTTGGTTAAGAACTGGGTAGAGAGCCTTACGCCCGAAACATTGGTTCAATACTCGCAAGAGATGGGCGTTCCTGTCGATCGTTATTGCATCAATCCGTATAAAAAATCAATGTCGGGAGGTTCCGATAGTCACATGGGAATATTCTCGGGCTTAACGGGCACCCGCTTACATATTCCCAATCTACAAGAGAGAGTTAAAACTACCAAAAAATCTGACTTGGCTCTTGAAGCTATTCGTAACGGACGCATGGCTCCTTATGGCTCTTACAATACGGGCGAAAAACTTACCGTAGCATTCCTTAATTACGTATGCCAAATTGTGCTGTTTCACAAAGATCCAGGATTGATGCGCATTCTTTTGCACAAAGGTGAGGTGAAAGATAAGGTGATAGCGCTTTTGGCATCGAACGGATTTTCGGAACTCCGTAGACATAAAATAACCTATAACTTTGTAGAGCTTTTTTACAACTGCTTTAAGGGCGAAGTGCCTGCATTTTACAAACGAATTTTTGTACCAACTCACTATAAACCAATTTTCGATGAAGCTATTCAAATAGCCAAAGCAAGCCAAATAGGCGATGAAAGAAGCATCGAGGTGTACCAAAAATCGATCAACAACATCAACCACGAACTAAGCAAACTCCTCTTTTCGCGCATTCAAACTAAAATTGAGGAGATGACAAAAAGCAATACCCTTAGTTTTGATAATCTCAACAGCATCATTGATAAAATTGAGATTCCAAGCGATTTTAGAGCCATTTTCAATCCGGGTGATGCCGATACCTCCTCATCGAGCAAACGTATTTCGAAACTCGATTTACCAGGAATACTCGACGGACTCTCTTTTCCATTCTTAACCTCTACCTTAATATTGGCGGCCAGTTTTGCTAGCACCAAAGTTTTGTACAACACACGTCCGCTCCTCACATCATTTTCAGAACAACTCAACAAACTAAAGCATCCCAAAAGAGCACTTTGGCTTACCGATACGTTTGACGATAAAAACGGGGTATCCATGGTGCTACAAGAGATGCTCAAGGAGATTGTTGAACGCAATTTACCTATCGACATTATGGTTTGCTCCAATACGCTTCAATCGTCTAACCACTTAGTGGTGGTGAAGCCTATGGGCGAAATAACCTTGCCATTCTATCAGAATCAAACCATCAAGTTCCCAAATTTCTTAGAGATACACGATATTTTTCAAGAAGGCAGTTACGACCGTGTGGTTTGTTCTACCGAGGGGCCAATGGGCTTATCGTCTATCTTTCTCAAAAATGCCTTCTCGGTAAAATCTTACTTCTTCTTGCATACCGATTGGATTATGTTTATGAAAAAGGTATTAAAGATAGATGAAAATAATACCAGCAGAATAAGGCGTTTGGCTCGTTCGTACTACCATGCATTTGACCACTTATTGGTACTCAACTCCGACCAACAAACCTGGCTTACCAGTCCGCAAATGGGCTTTAATGATAATCAGGTTCACCGCACAGCACACTGGGTTTCGCCAATTTTTAATCCTC
>JAYVSA010000018.1:0-6556 GCA_043775765.1 Breznakibacter sp.
CTTGCACTTCAAGAGGTAATTCACCTCTCTCAATTCTAATTGCATCTACCTGAGAAACAACTATTTGAAGTTCGTGTAATGCCCGGAGCTTCTCCTCAACAGGCAACTCATTCGCGATATTCTTTTGATTTATCTTTGCCATTCTTCTATAAATATTTTATAGGATTGGTGTTTATACTCGATTTACAGACTGCAAAAGTAGGTATTTTTTTTGTAAGTATCTCAAAAAAAAGTTCTTTAGTAAATTGTTCGCTCTCGTAATGTCCGATATCCACAATAGATAGGCGATTATCGGCATCAAAAAATTGATGATATTTAAAATCGGCACTAATATAAACATCTGCATTAGCCCGAATCGCATCTTTTATAAAATCGCTACCCGAGCCACCACTTAAAGCAACACGTTTTATTCTCCTATTAGGCAACTCTGTGTATTTGAGAAACTTAAGCTTAAAAACATCTTTAACAATAGCCAATAAATCGAGCCCATTTAAGGGTGTACTTAAATCTCCAACCATACCATAACCAACCGACTCCCAACTATTTTCGAGTCTTATAATATCAAATGCTACCTCTTCATAAGGATGTGCTTTTTTTAATGCTTCAATGACATTAAATTTTCTATAAAAAGGAAAAATAGTCTCAAAACGGACTTCCGCTTCTGTGTGCAGTTGATTTACTTTTCCAACAAAAGGGGTGCATTCTTCCGATGCAAGAAAAGTACCTTCTCCCTTTGTGCTGAAACCGCAATTCGAATAGTTACCAATTTTGCCTGCACCAGCTTCAAAAACAGCATTTCGTACAGACTCAACATAATCTTTTGGAATAAAAGTCACCAATTTCAATAAAGCATCTCTCTTAGGCGATAGAACACTACAATTAATCAGCCCTAACATTCGAGCCATTTTATAGCTAACACCCTCATTTACAGCATCAATATTTGTATGAGCAACTAAAATGGCAATATTATTGGATATGGCCTTTACAACACAACGTTCAACTAAATTATTGCCTGTAATAGTCTTTAAACCATTAAAAATAAGCGGATGATGCACCAATATCAAATTAAAATTCATCGAAATTGCCTCTTCAATAACGGCCTCAGTAACATCAATTGCCAACAAAACACCCGTCAATTCCCGCTGAGAGTCACCTATTTGCAAGCCTACATTATCATACTTTTCTTGTAATTCAAAGGGAGCAAATTCCGATATAATAGTTACAACCTCAGCTATTTTCATTCAGCAATGTTATTCTTCAAATCCAAAAGCAGACTCTTTATGTTTTGTAATTTAGCAACTACATCTACATTATTAATCGTATCGTCTTTATTTTCTTTTAGCTTTTGCTGAGCACCTTTCAAGGTCATACCACGCTCCTTTACCAAATGATAAATGACATGAAAGTTGTCTATATCCTTCTTCGTAAAGAGACGATTTCCCTTTTTGTTTTTTTGAGGTTTAATTATGTCAAATTCACCCTCCCAAAAACGTATCAATGAAGTATTTACATCAAACATTTTAGCAACTTCACCAATTGTGTACAAATACTTTTCTATCTCCTTCTCTTTGGTTACCATACCTTATTCATTTGTATTAAATGCACTTTATGATTTATTTCACGCACCAAAGTAGGGGTAAAATATATCGTTCAAACTAAATGTTAAATCTTTTCAAATGCGTTCATTTTTACAGATGAACCCCTTCTTATATCAAAAAAAAAGATAACTTTAAATAAGGAGCTGAATATATGAAATTTTAAAAGAAAAATTAAAAAAAACTCCTATAAAGTGAAAAAAATAGAGCAATGAAAAATTTGCGATTAAACATCTTTGAACCTACTCGAATTGGATTGGCATTAGAAAAAGGGCGATTCTTAATTTCAGACCCCTTCTTACATGGCCCATTCTTCGATCGTTCTGTTATATACATTGTAGAACATGGAAATGACGGAACTATTGGTTACATAATCAATAAACCGTCAAAGCTCTATCCCGATGAACTAATTAAAGATGTATACAATTTTTCTGGCGAACTTTATATTGGTGGTCCTGTTGGGCAAACAACGGTAAATTTTATTCATAATCTTGGTGCATTAGTTCCTAAATCAAGGCCAATAACGAGATCAGTTTCTTGGGGAGGCGACTTTAAAACGATAAAAGAGTTAATTAATTTAGGCATCGCTAATGCAGATAGGATAAAATTCCTAGTCGGATATTCTGTCTGGGCAAAAGGACAACTTCAAGACGAGATAGATGACAACACGTGGATTGTTGCAGAAATATCAGATTCGATTCTTCTTACCAACAACACAAGTGAGGCGTGGGAGCACTGCATGAAAAATTTGGGTGGCATATTTGAAGCATGGTCTACATTCCCTAAAAACCCAACTCTCAACTAATTGCAATGCTAAGCGTTCAGATACCAACTATTTAGAAGATAATTTAATTGCTTACTTTTAGTTAAATAATATCGTCGTTTTTTGAATCCCATAACCCCCTGTACTCCAACAATTGCATTAGTTAAGAATATCTCATCTGCCCATTCCAATAAATCTTCGCTAGCACCATCCGTTTCTATAATAACCTGATTTAGAGACACTATCAACTCAATAATCTTTCTTCGCATAACACCATCAACACATCCAGAAGTAAGCTTTGGAGTAAAGAACACACCTCCTTTAACCCAAAAGATATTCGAACTGCTTGCTTCAATAATAGCGTTATCACTATTCAGAATAAAAACATCGCCCAACAAATTCTCTTTCTTATAATTAGACGCTAAAACGCTTATGAGAGAATTACCACATTTAAAATTACTTATTGGAGATTTTGCTTTAACATTCTCATTATAAACATCAACCAATAAACCTGATTCATTCCAATAATACCCTTTGTTATCGAGTGGTTTTGCTTCTAGCATGAAAGAGATATTATTTGTTTCAGGAGTATACAACCCTTCACCCTTACGAAAAACCGTCATGCGAACTCTACAGTCGGCAAAATACCTATTTTTATTGATGAGGGACTCTATAAATTGCCGTGTTTGCGTAATCGTAGGCAAATCGGATTTATTCATCCTCAACACATCCATTCCTCGCATTAATCTATCATAATGATAGTCTAAAAGTAGTGGCTCATTGGCTTTCGTACGAATAGTTTCAAATATAAAATCGCCATACTTAAAGGCTCTGTTAAATACAGAAATCCCGTTAGATTTAACCAGAAAATAAGATCCATCTAAGAAATAGGTATGATTAACGGGTAGAGGCATCTATTTCGACAATTTTTTTGCATACTGGCAGGATGGAACAATTTTTTTGCACTTTAAAGCACTCCTTTAATCCAGCGGAGTTTCCAGCCTCAATATCCCTATCAGAATCACCAATTAAAAAGGAGATGTTTGGATTAATATCTAATTCATCCATTGCCAATTTAATCATAAAAGGAGACGGTTTTCGGCATTCGCATGGAGCGATAGACTCATGATGCGGACAAACATAAATTCCATCGATTTCAACATCATGCTTTGCCAACTCTTTCTTTAAATGAGAATGCAATTTACTTACATCCTCCAAAGAATACTCCCCTTTTGCCACACCACCTTGATTGGTTATTATAACAAGAGCAAAGCCATTATCGGACAGTAACTTGAGCGATTCAACAATTTCAGGATTTAGCTTAAAATCAGCTTTTTTAAATACATAATAATGTCCTTCATCCGAATTTATTACACCATCTCGATCCAGAAAAACAGCCTTGTGTATCATTTTAATATAGATTTAAATTGTTCTAAAAAAACAAAAAATAGATTGGGATTAAAAAGCAAGGGGAAAACAAAGCCATAAACTGCACCAAAAATATGAGCATCGTGAGCTACATTATCTCCATTCTTTTTCATGCTATAACGTTCAAAAGCTAAATATAAAACGCCAAAAACAATTCCCGGCACAGGTAAAATGGCATAAATGTAAATCTTGCCCCACGGGTCAAAGAATATTGATGAAAATAAAACAGCTGAAACCGCACCCGAAGCACCTAAAGAATTATAGTACCTGTTGTTCTTTTCTTTTGCCAGGCTGTACAAACTCGAAATAATGAGTGACGTAACAAAAAGCACTAAAAAAAGAACGCTTCCCATGCCCACAAAGAAGTAGTTATAATACTCAATTAAAATGGAGCCAAAAGACCACAACACAAAAACATTCACCAATAAGTGAGTCCAACTGGCGTGCAAGAAGCCATGCGAAATAAGTCTAAAATATTGCCTATCATGTATAATTTTATAGGCATTAAACATATTTCTATTTAAGAATTTTGAATTATTAAAACCCAAAATAGATACGCCCACAATTAGTGCAATTACAAATATATGAACACCCATATTACGTTCTACTTCTTTCTATTAACACTGTTGCGTAGGCCGCAATCCCCTCTTCTCTCCCTACAAAACCGAGCTTCTCCGTCGTTGTAGCTTTTATTGAAACATCATCAACATCAATATTTAAAGTATTTGCTAATGTAGTTTGCATCAATTGAACAAAATCCTTAATCTTAGGTCTCTGCAAACAAATAGTAGAATCTACATTTCCAATAGAAAAACCTTTTTGAGCAATTAATTCAACGGTCTTTTTCAATAAAATTTTACTATCAATTTTCTCGTATTTAGCCGAAGTATCGGGGAAATGATAGCCAATGTCTCGCATATTTGCGGCACCGAGTAATGCATCACAAATTGCGTGAATCAAAACGTCCCCATCAGAATGAGCCACGTTTCCTTTATGATGATCAATCTTTATTCCACCAAGCCAAAACTCCTCACCTTCAGCTAATTGATGGACATCATATCCAAATCCGACCCTTATCTTCATACACATAGAATTTTACAAACAACCACTGAATACGTCCACAATAAATCTATCTTATTATTTAGAATATGTTGCGATCTCGGAACGTAGATATCAACAAAAACTCATCTGGTAAAAATACCGAACTTTTGTGTAAAACGACCCTATTCAAATAAAAAAATAAAATTCGGCGCCGTTAGCAAAAAGCTAACAACGCCGAATCTTTTATATTACGTAAAATATTAAAGTTTCTTTCCCGAGTTATATTGACTTAAGTCGAAAGATAGAGTAAATCTAATCGTATTAGCAAGCGGATTATTTTGATTTACAGGTATAATATACGATGCATCAATTTGAAACATATTAAATTTTAGGCCTGCACCCGCTGTAAAGAACTTTCTATTTCCTTTATTTTCATTTTCATGGAAATATCCTAATCGTCCAGCAAAAATATTATTATACCAATATTCTAAACCAGCTGATACTGATATCTCTTGCATCTCTTCATTAAAGCCACCTGGAGCATCTGAGAATGAGGAGATGATAGACTTTGGCACACCCATATCTTTATATAACTCATTATATTGCGAAGGAGTTAAAGATGTGTCTGGCGTTGGCACCATAAGTTTATTTAAATCGATTGATAATGCAAGAGAGTTATATTGGTCTACTGCCACTTTATAGGCACCTCCAAGTCTAAGGTTTGCAGGTAAGAACTCTTTGGTCAAATCATCGTAACTAATTTTAGCACCCATATTTGATAGATTAATACCGCCTGAAATTACGGTTTTTAAACCCCCAACGGTAGTCTTATTAACATACGCAAAGGCAACATCTGCGGCAAAAGAGTTTGCTGCATGTACGGGAATCCCATCTCCGGCAACACCATTAAATAAATCAGAACGAATAAATCGCATAGCAACTGCACCAGAGAATTTTTTACCCAATAAGCGTGAGTAGGCAACGTCAAAGGCGAATTCATTTGGATTTGCTGTTGTAGTGATGGTATTACTCGCATCCGTTAATTGAATAGAACCTAGCGAAAAATAGCGTAAAGATGTACTTATTGTTTGCATCTTATCTATTTTATAAAACCCCGCTAGGTAAAATAAGTTAATATCAGGAACGAGTTGCTTTAACCAAGGCGTATAAGACATGCTCGCCCCAAAAGACTGTTCTGAAAAAGCATACTTAGCAGGGTTATAATACATTGAATTCGCGTCAGAAGAGGTTGCGGCACCTGTATTACCTAAACCACCACCTCTCGATTCTGGTGCAATATTTAAAAATGGAACAGCGGTGGTTATATAGTTACCTTGTTGCCCACCAGTCTCGGAGGGTTTTATTTGAGATGTAACTAAAAACGGAATTGAAAAGAACGAGATTAAAAATAAGACTTTTATGCGCTTCATATAAATATATAAAATTTGTTTAAAAAATTAAACGCCAAAAATAAGGTATTATTATCTTACAATCACAAATCTTTTAGAAAAATTTGCGACCTGACCACTAGATGTCGTAATCCATAATTTACAAATATAAATACCCTCACTTAAAGGCATCCCACTTAAAGTCTCAGGAACCCATTCAATAAGAGGAGTATCACCATTATAGTCAATTCTCAAAAACTCTTTTTTGTTTACAACCACACCATCGAGCCCATACACCTCCATTTTTACATCTAAAGTGGTATTAGGCTCATCATGAGTGA
>JAYVSA010000019.1:0-2441 GCA_043775765.1 Breznakibacter sp.
TTCGTATTTTCCGCTACCAACGCGCAATACCTCAATATGGTAAATCGACTAAAGAACGACTCGAAGCCATTGCTGAAATAGAATGCCAACACCAAAAATTATATATTGCTGGTGGCTTACGCGATGGTATTGGCATGGCCGACAGGGTGAAACAGGCAAAAAGCATTGCCGATGAAATTATAGCATTAACAAGGTGAGATTTAAAATTGTGGGCTGCAAAACGATATATAAACGCAGCAATCTCCCCCACCCTCTTTGTAAAGGTTAGGTAATGTCTTTCTGCATCTCAACTTAACATAGACAAACACATCAACAAAATAAGCCTTTCACTGTTTATTCAAAAGTTGGTTATAATAAACAAAACTCGAAATGCAAAAAGCAGAACAAATAGCTTCGGCCTTTGCCGAACTTCAAAAAAATATTTGCAACATCCTTGCACAGGCCGATGGTACACAAACGTTCGTTGAAAATCCTTGGACAAAAGATATTGGTTCGGGCCTCACCAACGTATTGCAAAACGGACAAGCCATTGAAAAAGGTGCGGTTAACTTCTCCTTTGTTCAGGGCAACTTCACGCCAGTTATGGAGAAGCTCCTGGGTGAAAAAGCCAATAATTACTCGGCAACTGGCGTGTCGTCCATCATGCATCCCGTCAATCCATTTGTGCCCATTATTCACGCCAATGTTCGCTATTTTGCGCTCGACAACGGCACCGAATGGTTTGGTGGTGGCATCGACCTAACACCTCATTTTATTATTCCACAACAAGCAAAACTCTTTCATACTGAACTTCAAAAAGTATGTAACAAGTTCAACATCAACTATTATCCAAAATTCAAAGCGTGGGCCGATGACTATTTCTATCTACCACACCGCGAGGAGACCAGAGGCGTTGGCGGTATCTTTTTCGACAGACTGAAACCCGACTCTTCAATAAGCTTGAACCAGCTACTCGATTTTACCCTCGAACTGGGCAATCTCTATCCTCGCCTCTATAGCCAGTTCCTCAGTGAGAATAAAAACCACCCTTTTACCGAAGCTCACAAACGCTGGCAACAGCTTCGTCGCGGACGTTACGTGGAATTTAACCTCATTTACGACCGTGGCACCAAGTTTGGACTAGAGTCTAACGGAAACACAGAATCCATCCTGCTCAGTCTGCCTGCAAACGCCTCGTGGGAATACAATAACAGCCCCGAAATTGGCACTCTTGAGCACCAAACACAGCAACTTTTACGCAAAGATATTAACTGGATTAACTTTCCCATCAACCAATAAACCGCACCATGTCTACATCAAAAACCGCCGTTTTACTCATCAATGTTGGCACGCCTAACTCGCCTAAAACCAGCCACGTACGCCAATATCTCACATCCTTTCTCAACGATCCTCGTGTGATAGACATACCATGGCTCTTGCGCAAAATATTGGTAAACCTCATCATCATTCCCTTCCGTGCCTCCCGCTCTTCAAAGCTCTACAAAATGCTCTGGACAGCCCAAGGATCGCCACTTTTGGTGCATGGCAAACAAGTGCAACACGATCTTCAAAACCAACTGGGTAGCAATTATACCGTTTTTCTGGCCATGCGCTACGGCGAGCCTTCTCTTAAAACTGCGCTCCAACAAATTAAGGCCAATAACTTCAGCCAACTCACCGTTTTGCCACTCTTTCCGCAATACGCCTCCTCCTCCACGGGTACCGCTCTCGAGGCCGTTATGAGCGAGGTTAAAACATGGCAAGTTATCCCTAAAATGAACATTATCAATCAGTTCTACAACCATCCGCTGTTCATCGATGCCTTTGCCAAACGCATTCAGGCGTATCAACCAGCCCAATACAATCACATCATTTTCTCCTATCACGGACTGCCAATTCGCCATATTTCCAAAATACATCCGCAACACAACTGCAACAGCTGCACCTGTGCGCAAGCCATGCCGCCCCACGGAACCTACTGTTACAAAGCCACATGCTACGAAACAACACGACTTCTAGCTCATAAGCTGAACTTGCAACCGGGCACCTACTCGCAATCCTTCCAGTCGCGCCTTTCCAGCAATTGGATCCAGCCCTTCACCGATCACCGCCTCAAAGAATTAGCCCATTCTGGCACCAAGCGCGTGCTCATTGTGGCGCCAGCTTTTGTGGCCGATTGCCTTGAAACCACCGTAGAACTGGGGCACGATTTCAAAAACCTCTTCCTACAAGCCGGCGGACAAGAACTCCAATACGTTGAAAGCCTCAACTCAATGCCTGAGTGGATTACCGCCCTTCACCACATCGTTACCAACCCTTAACACACCCAATTTTTCTATCTTTTGGGCGTGCCAGCAGGTGGCATCTCACTATTCTGCACGTCGTTCTATTTATTTCCAATTTCTCTTCTCCTTGCCACCTGCTGTCGGTTCGCCGCTTCAACTCCTCGCCCACCGTGTTCC
>JAYVSA010000020.1:0-13626 GCA_043775765.1 Breznakibacter sp.
CATGGAAAGAAATTTTGCCTGGATTTGATAAAACACATCATCAATTAGGTAATTACCAAGTTGATATAGATTCAAAAAACATACAAGTGTTTTGTTATGGAACAGCCACTCATTATTTAAAGAATGACTCAAATAACAATATTTGGACAGTGGTTGGAAGCTATAATTTTGAACTTCAAGAAAAGGATAGTAATATTAAGATAACAAAGATGAAGTTTAATCTTAAGTATATTGACGGGAATAGCGATTTAGCAAGGATTGCACAAGAACGAATGAAAAAATAAGTGGCACATAACAAAGGCTCAACAAAAATAGGGGTTTAAGAGTGGTGCGGGCGACGTCTCCCGCTGGCAGCTTTTCATTTAAATTGATAGTTTAGCTTCACGAAATCCCCTACATTTGTTAGCCCCGTCCGTTGGCGGGCATAAAAGAAGAGACCGAAACCATCAATATGAATTCGATTAAAATAATTAGAAAAATAAATTAAAAAACATAATTTTCAAGACATTTAGGGCAGAAAATATAGACAATTAGAATATGGGATTGTATTATCGGATTTGGGTAGATTGTATTATAAGAATGAAATCAATAGAAACCAATAGAAGCGATTGGAAATTAAAGTGTCTAATAGCAATGTCGATTCCCATGACTTTTAATTTCGTATTGCTAATGGTGATTTTACAAAAGAATATTTTAGACTATTATGTTTATGAAATCAACATTCCCTCTCTTTCAGGTTTTGAAAACTACATAATTACAATGCTGGTTTTATATTTATTACCAATCGTTGTGATAAATTACATGCTAATTTTTCATCGTAATAGATATGAGAAAATCCTATCAAAGTACAAATATAATAATGGAAAACTAGCTCTGACTTATATTCTATCATCGATGTTTTTGCCAATAGTTTTGATATGGTTAAGTATAATATTAAAATAGACATTGTTTGAAAATGCTGACAGTTCGAATAATTAAGTCAAACGATAATAATATGAAACCAATGAACATTCAGAATGTTTGAATTATATTGCTCAGACAGAATGTTGAAACCCAAGACAAAGCAAACAGATTGATGACAAAAGAATTTACGCCCGAGAACAAGGTCTTGCTGACCAAGCAATGCCGTATTCTAGGATTTTTCCAAATAAAAAATCATCTATTTTTCATTGCCGTCACTGTTCCCGCCTAGGCAATTTTAGTCCACCATGATTTTTGTTGCCTAAGCGTTAACAATGACTACCTGCGAAACATTTACAGAGCCCCAGTTACGCCGCATACTCATCTATTTCGCATTTATCCCCTTTTAAAACCGTTTTCAACAATGATTTAAAGCCATCCTTCGTGTTAGCAAAGACAAAGGAGTGTTGATTCGAATGAATGATCGCATCGTTAGATAATTTTCCTACATCAATGCCAATTACGTCCTTAAATTTCATAATTTTGATTTTAATTGATTTAAATAAAGTTGCAACACAACAACCTTTAAGAAGCCTCTAAGCTTAAAATTCTAGATGGTTCAATGCAACTAATGAAAAGAATGGAGACTATTACGTCACAAAGGTCCAAAACCTTGCAGGTGCATTGCACTGGTGGACAGTAGGCTCCGTCCGTTAGGCAAAATAAAAAAACACCTGAAATATGAATGCATTCATTGAACATATAAGACAATTTGGCGAGATTGACATTCGAACGAAAGAAAAATTGGTGAACCATTTGAAATTGGAACAACTTAAAAAAGATGATTACTTTTTAGAAGCAGGCAGATACTGTAACCGAATAGGTTTTATTAAGAAAGGTGTTTTTCGCATATTTTTTTTAGATAAAGAAGGTAATGAGATAACAAGATACTTATTGTCTGAAAAGCAATTCATCGTTGATTTATCTGCATATAATAATAAAACATTGGCGAGCGATAATATCCAATCTCTAACAGAAAGCGAAATTATTGTTTTGGAAAGGATGACTCTGGAAACTATCCCTACATTTTTTAAAGAATGGAACAATATTTTGCATAAAATAACCGAGAACGCATTACTAGAAAAAATGCACCATCGAAGTAACTTAGTTAACCAAGATGCTACAACCAAATACATAGAATTTTTACAACAACAACCAAATTTAGCCAATCGGATTCCTTTAGGGTATTTAGCATCTTATCTGGGTATTAAGCAACAATCATTAAGTCGGATTCGGAACAAAATCATTCGTTCATAAGCTGTTTTTAACAAATGTGAAAAGAAAGACATAAGATTTGGTTGAAATTTGCAATCACAATCAAATTTTAAAACTTTTATTAACAGTCTTATGATACCAACAACAATTTCAAAAGTGCAGGAAGATGACCTAACCTTTCTCGACGATGACTTTACAAGCAAGCAATCATTATCCAATTGGCAAACACATCATCAAACAGAAGATTGGCCTAACTTCACAAATAAAGTAGAAATAAAGGAATCGGAAAGTATTTTTTATATTGAACCTGCTACTTCGGCCTGGTATGGAGAATTTCATCGAAGTCCTTATTATTTCAAATTAGTAGAGGGAAACTTTACCGTAATTACAAAATTAAAAGTTACTGGACTTAACACTTTATCTCCAACCAAAGGGTTTTCTTTAGCAGGTTTAATGCTTCGTTCTCCAAGACCGAGCTATATACCAAAGGACAAGAAAGGATATGAGAATTGGATGTTTCTATCAACTGGTTCTGCAACAAAAAAGGGGAAACCACAGTTTGAATCAAAAAACACAGTAAAAGGGGAAAGCAAGCTAAAAGTGTTTTCAAGTAAACAAGGGTGGATTTATCTTTCAATTTCAAGGATAGACAATAAATTCTATCAATGTTATCGTTACGATGGAGAACAACAATGGTCACTTTTGAGAGTCATTGATAGACCAGATATGCCCAATGAACTACAAGCAGGTATGCTTGCCTACTCAGGATTTTGGAGTTTGCTAAAATGGTATTTAAATCCCCGAAAATTCAATACTATGGTAATAGAAAACAAATCAGATTTGATAGCCCGATTTGATTTCATTAAGTTTAGACGTATTGATAAATTTAATATAAATGATAAATTAACAGCTGGATTTTATAATCAAGATATGTCCGTAGAACTTAAAAAAGAATTGAAACTTGAATAAAAAACGGCGGTAACAAGGGGTTGCTTCAACCCGTGGCAACACAACAACCCTTAAGATGCCTCTAAGTTTAAATTCTAGATTATTCAATGCAACTCATGAAAGAATGGGGACTATTACAGCAGATAGGTCTAAAGCCTAGTCGGGCGCGAGAGTTCACCCCATTCTTTTTTTATTTATATTTAGTTAGAAATTATTGTTTGCAAATCTAAAGGGAGGCGCAACACATTAGCGGACAGCAAGCCTCGTCCGTTGGTGGGAAACGTGATAACCCGCACTCCCAACGAATAATACTTAAACGCAATAAATTCAAACCTAAAACAGCATTTTTGCAAACCGCACAGGCAAACTCACTGAGCCAAGTTTACTCAAGAGTAGTTTTTCTTGCTCGCGACATAGCGTTACGTGAACATTTATTTATCATAGACCATAATTAACTAGAATACTAAAGACTTAATTATATTAAGATAGTTAGCACTGATTAAAAACACATTCCATAGTTGTATTTAGCTTATAAAATATTTTAAGTATCTTAGTTTAAAATAAGCTATTAAAAATGAATTGGATATACAGAATAAACCCCCTTCTTCCTAAATACAAGATATCAGGTAGTAATATCGCCTTTTATGTAGCGGGTTTTGCATGTATTTTGATGTTCATTCAGTTTTTCTACATAGGTATTTATGTAAAAAGAAACGCTATTGAGAAGTCGAAAGAGATTGCCAGACATACAGCAAAAGAGGCGGCGCAATCTGTTGAAATCTATTTCCGCGATGCTTTTATTTTAACTCAAACTTATTCCCGTGCTTTTTTAGTATATAAGAAAGATAGCATACCTCGTTCAACAGTATATAAACTATTATATGGCGCACTTGCGCAAAGTGAAAATTTATTGGATATTTGGACTAGGTGGGAAAAAAATGCCTATGATAATAACGATTCACATTATATAAACGAAGGGGTACATAATGCATTGGGTAGTTTTGGTATAACTTATTACTTTGATGGATCGGAAATAAAAACGGAGATAGCGGCTCCTGATGATTATAATTGGGATTATTATACCATCCCTAAAATGCTCCAAAAACCCGTAATTTTAGACCCATACTATTATCAATATCATGGAAATCCGAAAAACTTTTTTCTTGCTACCCTAGCTTATCCTATTATTGAAAATAACGAGTATTTAGGCGTTGTTGGCATCGATGTCGATATGAATGAACTCCAGTCAAGATTCAGTAAAAATAATGTTGACTATGATGGGTATATTAGTTTATTATCAAATTCAGGTATTATTGTTACCCATAAATTTCCACAGCATATAGAAAAGAATATATCGGAATTCACAACCGAAGAAATAATACCCATCACCAAATTAATTAAATCAGAAAAAGAGTTTTCAACTGAATCGTATTCATCATTTTTGGGTGAAAATGTGGTTCGATATTTTTATCCTGTTGCCATAAAAAATATGGCGGCCCCTTGGTATGTAATGATAGAAATGCCGCAGCGAAAAATTTTGGAAGAAACCGAATCTATAAATCGTTTTTCAATGCTGCTTTTAATAGCTTTCTTGCTCTTACTATTTTATCTGATTTTTAACATTATTGATAGGAAGGTTAAAGAGAAACGATTGTTGGAAAAAATTAATCAGCTTGAAGAAGCAAAGCTGAGACTTGCTGAATATCAAAATCTACTCGAAATAACAGTAAAGGAACGAACCGAAGAACTTCAGACAAGTAATGAGGAGTTATATTATAAAAACGAAACAATTTTGCAAAACAACGTTGAACTCACCCAAACCCTACACAATTTAAAAGAAACCCAATTAAAACTGGTACAAGTAGAAAAAATGGCCTCGCTCGGTACCTTAACTGCCGGGGTTGCCCACGAAATTAATAATCCTCTAAATTTTTTAATGGGAGCCCAGAATGGTTTGGTTAACTATTTTAATGAACATGGTAGTGCCAATAAGGAAATGACAGATTTTCTTCTAAACAGTATTTTAATGGGTATAGAGAGGATTTCAGGAATCGTTAAAGGGTTAACCCATTTTAGCCGAAGCAATGAACAGCTCGACGAGGATTGCGATATACACCAGATTATTGACAATTGTTTAATCATGTTACACAATAAAATAAAATATAAAGCTGAAATTGAAAAAGACTATTTCAATGCACCAATTTTAATAAAAGGAAATGTAGGTAAACTCCATCAGGCATTTTTAAATGTTTTAGATAATGCAATTCAAGCAATTGAAGAGAAAGGCATTATAAAAATACAAACGCTGATTGAAGCAAATATTGCACAGATTACAATCGAAGATAATGGAATTGGACTAGAAAAAAAATATTTATCTAAAGTAACCGATCCGTTCTTTACAACCAAAGATCCCGGAAAAGGTACTGGTTTAGGCTTGTCGATAACCTACTCCATAATTAAAGCCCACAAAGGGAATTTGAAATTTCAATCGGAAATAAACAAGGGCATGCAAGTAGTTTTAACTTTACCTATAAAAAAAACCTAATACGGATCAAAAATTAAGTGTTTTGAATATTGATGATTGTAAGCTCTCCTTCCTAAAAACAGAACAGTTAAAAGTGCCAATCCCTAAAACGACTTGTCTCAAATCATTTTAAATTTAGTAATTTGACAAATTGATCTTCGCAGGCAAATTTTATAAAAATAAATATTCGTTACATTTGGAATGGTC
This sequence comes from Breznakibacter sp., assembly GCA_043775765.1. Classification (GTDB taxonomy): domain Bacteria; phylum Bacteroidota; class Bacteroidia; order Bacteroidales; family Marinilabiliaceae; genus JAGPHP01. The sequence continues at coordinate 5,855 of JAYVSA010000020.1, forward strand.
GGAATGTCTGGCGCCAACAAGCCTTTGTTCGATATCATTGCGGATTTGAAACTCGGGCTTGGTGCCTGAAGAAAAGCGCTAACCGCTACATTCAACAATTGTTTTAAACACAAAATAGAATGATAGAAAATAATGCTAAATACAACAATTTTAGAATAGCTGTTCCAATAGCATTTGAAAAAGTATTTACCCACTTTTATTTTGCCGAAAATAAAACAAGTGAGACCATAACTAAAACTTTATTACCCTCATACCAAACTATTTTAATCTTTAATTTTGGCGAAAAACCCTTCCTTCATTCCACGCAAAATACACGTATAGCGGTAGATAAATACCTTATGATAGGTCCTGTTAAACAAGCATTTGACTACTCTTTACCCGTCAATGCTGAAATACTAACAGTCAATTTTAAAGATGATGCTTTTTACCGCTTCTTTGGTTATTCAGCTAAGGCTGAGCTTGTGCCGATGAATCCCGAGGATATGGTAAAAGGAGATTGCTTCAGTATTTTGTGGTGTGAACTCAATAAAATGACCGATACTAACGCAAGAGTAAAACACATTCTTAAATTTAGTGAGCCCTACTTGGTAAATCGAAATAAAATTACCGAACAATTGGCTAACATCAAGGAGCAATCGTTAAATCCTATAAAATATGTTGCTAGTTTAAACACCCAGACCGAACGCAATATGCAACTCTACCATAAAAAACACTTCGGTTATTCTGCCAAAGACCACAATCGCTACGAAAGGTTTCTAAAAACTATTGAACTCATACAAAACCTAGTTTCCACTACTGCAAAAATAGATTGGTTTGAAGTTGTTGAAAATTGCGGATATTACGACCAAAGTCAACTTATAAAAGATTTTAAATATTACATCAATTTAACTCCTACTAAATACCTTAAATTCCAACAGGATATTTGCAATCCAATATCCTAATTTCGTTTTCTTACAATTTTAGCCAATATTGCCTAACTACATTTGCTTCATCAAATTATTAAAAAAAATATCGATGAAACATCTAATCATTTATTGTCATCCCAATCCAAACAGTTTGAACAGCCTCTTTAAAAAAGTAGTAGTAGAACATCTTCTAGGAAATAATCACGAAGTTGTAGTAAGGGACTTGTACGCATTAAGCTTTAATCCTGTACTTTCAATAGAAGATATGGCAGGACAACGACGCGGTATCGTAGCCGAAGATGTTAAACAAGAACAGGATTTTATTACTTGGGCAGATTGCATCACATTCATCCACCCAATTTGGTGGACCGGTTTACCTGCCCTAATGAAAGGGTATATCGACCGAGTGTTCAGTTATGGTTTTGCTTACCGTTACGATCAAGGCATTCAAAAAGGATTACTCGTTGGCAAGAAAGCCGTCATTGTAAATACACACGGAAAATCAAAAGCTGAATACGAAGCCTTAGGAATGGATACAGCTCTGCAACTGACATCAGACAAAGGAATTTATACCTATTCAGGTCTAGAAATTATCGAACATTACTTTTTTGATAAAGCAGATAAACCCGCTCTTGAGCACTTGAAAAATTGGATAAATCAAATTAAAAACGCGTATTAATACAATATTTACAAACTGAAAAACAACTATTATGGAAATTTTAATTCAAATTGAAGAATTAATCATGTTTCTAAGCTGTATCTATTTATTCGCACGTTTAGATTATAAATGGTGGTGGTTTTCTGCCCTACTTATGTTGCCAGATTTGGGAATGTTAGGATATCTTGTTAACAATACTGTTGGCGCAATTACTTATAATCTAGTTCATTTCAGAGGTATAGCAGTTCTAATTGCACTTTATGGCTTAGCAAAAGGAAAACGTAAATTAATACTTCTCGGATTAATACTATTTGCACACGCTACCATGGATAGAGCTATTGGAACGGGGTTAAAATATTTTGATGGATTTTGGCATACCACTTTAAGTACAGAATCATTCTTAAAATAATAAAAGTCGTTTAATTACTTTTCAGTTTGACAACTTAAAAACATTTTAAAATTAACGCAAGTACTAATTCATAGGCTACTTTGGACATGTAATAGTCCTGAGAGTGTTGAAGTTATAGCAGATTGCTGCTGTAACTTCTAATTTGCTAGTTAGAAGTTCCAGTATTCAATGAAAAGAAAAAAGATCCCTATACATATTGATGAATTGAATGATGTTGGTGTATCTGTTCAGACTTTAACGTTGACAAATCTAAAACCCTTTTACTCAAAGCGCATAGAGACGAGCATTACATTTTTTTATTACAGGAAAAAAGGTAAACTAAAGTAATGCTCGATTTCGATGCTATACCATTGAATGATAGTAGCTTTATTTCCATAAAACCTGGACAGGTTCATTCTTATTTGCCACAGAAAAGCGTGGGTTTGAAAAACTCAAAAGTATTAGTATCGACCTTTTGATAAAGGATATATCTATTATGATACAAAAGTTTTAGAGAGAGCCAGAGAAAAAGCAATCTATTATTTTAAAATATAATAACATTGCACTTATTTTAGTTGCTCAACCTCAAGTTTCAAATTTGAATTTCTTTGATTGTACTTTCATTACTGATTGTTTTGCAGTTACAAATATGTTTGTTTGGTCGGGGAGCCCAGAACCCCCAACCTCAACCCCGAAATTGTAAAGCAATTGGCGGCTAAGTTGGGTTTACCTTTCCGCCCGAAAAGGAGGTAGACGAAAACACTTTTGCCCCAATAGATATTTTAGATTACATATACGCCGTGTTGCACCCGCCCATTTAACGCAAGAAGTACAAAGAGTTTTTAAAAATAGATTTTCCACGGGTGTTTTTGGCCGTAGGTAAAACGGGGTGGTCAACTTCACCTGCTTGAAAGTGCCGTAGTCGAAAAGTTGTATTACGCAATACCCTATAGATGGCAATAATGTGGTTGAAAAGCCACAGTTTCAAATTACCGATAAAGCTATGGTGGTTGGTGCTGTTTACATCAACGAAACGCAGTACTTCAACAACGTTCCAGAAGTCGCTTGGTACTTCTACATTGGAGGTTATCAGTTCGCTCAAAAATGGCTTAAAGATCGCAAAGGGCGTAAGCTGAAATTTGAAGATATCCTTCACTATCAAAAAATCACTTTGTACAACATTTGCTTATCGCTCGGGCAATTTCGCCAAGCGCATCCATCAGTCTGTCATGGGCTGATATAATGGTTATTCGTTAAATGCCTATTTCAAATCTTTTATTTCCAATTCATCCAGGTTGCCTTATGCCAAAGGTTTTCGAGTGGACCTTGTTTGTGGTTATTCATCCACCAGTGGCTAAATAAGCACTGCCCAGAGGCGAGAGTGACACCAATAATGAGCGAGTAAGTGGCACCAGTATATTGATAAAGACCTAAGCCAAATCCATAGTAGATAAATGAGCCAATGATAGATTGCATGATGTAGTTGGATAAACTCATTTTTCCTAATGGCGCAAAGATAGATAACGGTTTGTTGAATATAGTGGATTCAAATAAGAGAAAGAACCCCGATACGAGTACCAACATAAAGGCCATGTTCGACCACGAAGAGATAATTGTATAGAGCGGTTTGGAAATGGCTTGACTAATAACAATTGAGTTGAGGTTGGTGCTAAGAAGGAAGAGGGGAACAAATGCTAGAGCCGAAAGAACGAGGGTGTTTCTCCAAATTCGATACGTCTCTTTTGAAGATGCGAATAGTGCTGTACGACCCGCCAGCATGCCAAGCATAAAGAGCGATGCTGTTTGAAATACTCGTCCGCTCTCCCATGTCCAATGTATTACCGCAATTCTGCCGTTGGTGATGTTGCCAAAGCAGGTGTCTAAAAACGAACTCCCTTTGATGTAACTATCCATTTTTGCGAAATAGCTCCAAGAAATAGGGTCGGGAGGTGTTATTGTTGGATTTTGAGATGCTACGAAAACATTAATCCACTCAAAGGGTTGCAATATTAAGAATATGGCAATGCCCAATACCGCTCTGTTGCTGAGTTTGGAAACAGGCAAAAGAGCAAATCCAATAATGGCATAGGTGCCAAGAATATCACCCTGATAAAAGAGTGAATTAACCAAAGAGAAGCCTAATAATAGCGTTAATCGCCATGCAAAACGAGCCCTGAAATCATTGCCCTTTAGGGTCTGATTATTGGACTGAATATAGTAGGTTAGCCCGAAGAGGAGGGCGAAAATGGCGTAAGCTTTTCCCGAAAATAGAAAAAAGAGGGTATTCCAAATTGCCAAATCAACGGCAGGCATCCAAGAGGGTAGATTGGTTGGTGTAAAGTAAAAATCGTAATGTTCTATGTTGTGCAAAAGTGTTATTGCTACAATAGCAAAGCCACGTAGAGCATCAACTACTTGGAGCCGAGTTGAGTTTGTTTTCATAAGTTATTCTATAAAGAAAATGGACGTTACAAGGTATAAAACTTATATGAGTAGACAACGGAGAAGGTAAAAAACCCTATACTGAAATTTAGAATAGTGTTTTTCCGCCACCCCATAGCCATGCTTAGAACTCGAAAATCGATTATTCAAATCTTGCGCTCTCAATAAAATAGAATAACTTTGCGGGTAGAAATTCAACCATATTATATGAGTAATTTTAAGGAAGATTTGGCAAAAGTAAAGGCCTTTGCGTTTGATGTTGATGGCGTTTTGTCGGGTCAGTTAGTGCCACTTCACCCCAATGGTGAGCCTATGCGCACCGTGAATATTAAGGATGGTTATGCGTTGCAATATGCTGTAAAACAAGGCTATCCAATTGCTATTATTACGGGCGCCAATACACAAGCTGTAAAAAACAGATTTTTGAATCTAGGCATTGAAGATGTTTATATGGCATCGTCGATAAAGATAATAGACTTTGAGCATTGGTTGAGCAAGCGTGGGCTGAGTGCCGAGAATGTGATGTATATGGGTGATGATATTCCAGATTATCCAGTAATGAAGATTGTGGGTGTTCCTGTTTGCCCGGCCGACGCAGCGGAAGAGATAAAGGAGATCAGCAAATATATTTCGCACCGCAATGGAGGTGAAGGGTGTGTACGCGATGTGGTGGAACAAGTCTTACGTCTGAATAACCAATGGGCTAAGGATTTTATATGGTAGAGTTTGGTTGAATAGTTGACATTTTTATATCCACCAGACATGGAGTTCTTAAGATTGATACGTTATAAGAATTTGATAATCATTGTGTTGTTGCAATATCTTTTGCGCTACTCTTTTATCTTACCTATTCTTCATTCGTATAATATTGTTCCTGTATTATCGGGTTTCAGATTTGGACTTATGGTTCTGGCAACGGTGTTACTCGCCGCGTCGGGATATGTAATTAACGATTATTTCGATATTCAGATAGATCACATCAATCGGCCAGGGAAGGTAATTGTTGGTCAACGTTACTCTCGACGAACAGCACTTTTTTTGCACATTGTTTTTACAATTTCAGGCGTTATAATAGGGCTTTTTCTGGCTTATGTTGCTCGGCGGGAGAGTTATGCTATAATGTTTTTAGCTATTCCTGTTATACTTTGGTATTATTCAACCACTTTTAAGAAGCAGGTTTTAATAGGTAATATAATTATTGCTTTTCTTACAGCGTTGGTGGCCTATTTGGTTGTTTCGCTCGAATTTGCAATGTTGGCAAAGATACATGGCGATGAAATATTGACCTTGCCAGCCTGTTCCATTGCTTGGTTTTGGACATCGGCTTTTGCTTTTTTTGCTTTTATTTCAACTCTTGGGCGCGAGATTATTAAGGACATGGAAGATGTTGAAGGTGATTTGCTTGGCGGGTGTAAAACATTGCCTATTGAGCTTGGTATGGGCTATTCGAAAACAATTGTTATCCTGCTTCATTTTCTGCTTATAGTGAGTTTGTGGTTTGGTCTTTTTCAAACCGATATTGCCACTGCAAATGAGTTGTTCACTATTAGTTTAACCTCTTTACTATCCATTGTATTGCTGGTGTTAATAGCGGTTATTTACTTTGCAAAGGCACCCAAGCATTATAAATTGGCTAGTTCGGTGAGTAAATTGAACATGTTGTTGGGTATTCTGTTTTTTGCATTAGCAGGTTACATTTTGTTTCGATAATAGTTGATGTTGTAAGATTTATATTGCATTCATATTCGTTTATTTAGATTATAAGCATGAATTCACCGTTGAAATTATTGATGAAAAGTCCTCTTTTTCTTGGGTCTCAATCGCCTCGTCGCCAGCAGTTGTTAAGCGAAATGGGGTTGGAGTTTAGCGTTTTAAATATTGATGATTTGGAAGAGAAGTATCCTAAAAAGCTAACGTCCAGAGAGGTGCCTACCTATTTGTCGAATTTGAAAGCTAAAGCGATTTATGAGCTTATGCCCGATAAAAAGGGAATACTTATTACTGCAGATACAATTGTGGTTATTGATGATGTTATCTTAGGTAAGCCGCTTAATAGAGAAGAGGCTAAAAGGATGTTGGCTAAATTATCGGGTAATACACATGCTGTAGTTACTGGAGTGACGTTAAAAAGTAGCTTAAAAACGATTTCATTCTCAGATACAACTCAGGTAACGTTTCGAAAACTTACGGAAATAGAGATTGATTATTATGTCGATAATTACTCGCCTTACGACAAGGCCGGTGCTTATGGTATTCAGGAATGGATTGGTATTGTTGGAATTTCACGAATTGCAGGCTCCTATTTTAATGTTGTAGGCTTACCAACAGAAAAGCTTTATAGAGAATTGCTTCATTTTTAGTTTTCTGCTCGCCCAATTTTTATCAGAATACTTAATATGTTTTGGTGTAATGCGTTTGCCCTGCAAAATAGAACTAAATCGCCGACAAACTGAAAGATTATTGTAATGACTTTGCATTGTAAAATCTCGTAGTTTGTCGGCGTTTTAGTGTGTTAATAGTTTTTTAGACTACAATTGACATCAAAATAATATTACAATAAATCAGAAGCCAACTCGGCTAAATAGCTCCTTTCGCCTTTTATAAGATTAATGTGCGCAAACAAACTTTGCCCTTTCATCTTATCGGTTAAATAGGCTAATCCATTGGATTTCATGTCTAAGTAAGGCGAGTCTATTTGGTTAATGTCGCCAGTAAAGATCATTTTAGTGCCTTCGCCAGCACGTGTAATGATGGTTTTGACTTCATGAGGCGTTAAATTTTGAGCCTCGTCTACAATAAAAAAGACATCGCTCAAACTTCTGCCCCTTATATATGCCAATGGTGTAATAAGAAGCTCTTCGTTACGAAGCATTTCATCAATCATTACATTTTCCTTGCTTTGAGAAGAGAACTTACTTTTGATAACGCCTAGGTTGTCGAAGAGAGGCAGCATGTAAGGTCCTATTTTCTCCTTAATATCGCCAGGCAAGAAACCCATGTCGCGGTTTGCAAGAGGCACAATTGGACGAGCAAGCAATATTTGGCTATACAATTTATGTTGCGTTAAGGCAGCAGCCAGAGCCAAAAGAGTTTTTCCTGTTCCAGCCTTGCCCGTAAGAGAAATTAACTTAATGTCGGGGTTTAATAAAGCGTTTATAGAGAATGTTTGTTCTGCGTTGCGCGGATCAATACCAAAACAGCCTTGTTTTTCAACCTTCTCAATTTGGAGCGAAAAGGGATTGTAGCGAACCAACACGCTCATGGTGCCATTCTTAAGTACAAAATATTGATTGGCAGGAAACTTATCTTTTAATGGGAATTTATCGAGTGGTAAAGAGGAGTTGTGAAAGAGATGTTCTATGGTTGCCACATCAAAATC
>JAYVSA010000021.1:0-5386 GCA_043775765.1 Breznakibacter sp.
TTGCTCAAGATGGGTTATCGCCACAGGCAGGCACTAACGCCATGGCATCGGTTACATTTAATTTTTAAGTGAGTTTTTGGGTAAATACGTTTGGGTAATGAGAAACCCCCTTCAATTTTGGTTGGAGGGGGTTTTGAATATCTATATGAAATTTTCCCTACCCCTCAATCTCTTTCAACACCTTCTCAACCTCACTCTGCGTAACTGTAAGCTTATTCTTACACAAAGCCAATAACGTAGCCACACGCTTTACCTGCTGCGCAAGATTGTCAACATCTATGGCATCGCGCTCAATCTTCTCTAAAATAGTCTCAATCTCGGCCATGGCCTCATTGTAGGTAATCTCTTTCTCTTTTGCCATATCTTAAATATCTGTTTGCTTAATATGAGTTACTTGACCCGCCTTTAACGTTAAACTCTCAATAATACCACCCTCAACACGCGTTTCAATGACACTATTAATAGGAACTTCACTCGGATCTTTTACCGCTTTTCCATTGAAATAGGTTATAGAATACCCTTTTTTCAATAAATTGGCTGGATCTAAAAGCTGATTTGTCTTTTCGAACAGAAGAAGCTTGTTGATTTTGTTATTGATGAGTTGATTGACTGCAACTTTTAAACGAGATGAAATCAAGATATTTTCACGTTGCTTCTGCATAATCTCTTGACTTACGGTTTGTCTAAACTGCTGACTTGCAACGCCCAGTTTAGTCCGCTGCTTAACAATTAAATTATTGGCCTTATTCACCAACCGCTCCTGATAGAGCGCATTTAAACTGCGTTCACGACTTATGGCATTTAAAACCAACGGATGAAAGCGTTGTGCTGAGGAGAGTAATTTTTGGTTTTTATCTCTCAAAATCTCGCGACTCATCTCCAACAACCGCTCCTGATTTTCGACCACTTGATTGTAAAATTCACCCGCACACTCAATAAGATACTCGGCCACCGCAGTGGGGGTTTTAAGTGCCTGAAAAGAGACCAAATCGAGCACCGATTCATCTCTGTCGTGTCCTATACCAGAGAGGATCGGTAACGGGAATTGCGCCACGTTTACGGCAATATTATAACTATCAAACCAAGAGAGATCAGATTTTGAACCTCCACCTCTAATAATAACCACCACGTCAAACAGCTCTTCGTATTCAAAAATCTTTTGCAGCGCTGCGACAATGGTGCTTTCAGTATCAGCCCCTTGCATAGAGGCATTAAAAAGCTTGGTGTAAAACTTTATGCCAAAAGAGTTATTATGTAGTTGATTGATGAAATCTTCGTAACCCGCCGCCTGATTGGATGATACAATGGCTATGCGTTGCGGAACCGTTGGAAAATCGAGCTCCTTATTCATATCCATAATACCCTCTTTCTTTAGCCGCTCAATGATTTTTAATCGCTGTTGGGCTAAATCGCCTAGGGTAAATATTGGATTGATGTCTTTAATATTCAGGCTAAGGCCATATACTTCTTGATAATCAACGCTTATGGCAACCATTACCTTTAGTCCAGCTCTTAGCGTCTCACCCGTAGCCTCTTTAAATTTGTAGGCAATAATCTCATAGTTGTTGCGCCAAATATTGGCACGCGCTTTGGCAACCAAGGTTTCTGCTACGCCACTCTTCTCTATAAGCTCCAAATAACAGTGTCCACTGGCTCGGTTTACATTCAAATCGCTAATCTCACACGTTATCCAAATGGTTGTTGGTAAATTTGTGAGTAACAGCGACTTAATACGTAAATTCAAATCGAAGAGCCTTATAGCATCCATTTGCAATTATTAGAGTGTGATATAGAGATCTTAATTGCCATTCATATAACCATCGGGATCATTGCGGTACTGCTCAGGATCTTTAACAGAGTTCTTATTTTTTTCTAGCTGTTTGATACGATCGCTTTTTTTACGATCAATCTCATCGGCATTCAGAATTTGACCGTTTTTGTACTTAATATCGTAATCTACTTTTCCATCGGGTAAATAGAAGCGCCAAATGCCATCTTCCTTGCCATTTTTATAAAAACCTACAACTTCTGAACTTCCATCTTCAAAAAGAATTTTAAAAGATCCTACAAGTAGTCCGTGAAGGTATTGTGATTTGAGTTTAACTTGTCCACCCTTAAAATACTGAATCCAATCGCCCTCTTTAACATCCTCAACATAATTTATCTCCTCATATGGCGAACCTCCTTGGTAAAAAAAAGTTGTTTTGCCGTTATGTTTACCATTTTTATAACTCTCAATACAAATAACGTTCTTAAAACGGTCAATGTATCTCCAAACACTATCTTTTTTATTGTCGGCATAGAACCCATCGGCAAAAAGGATCTCTTTCTCATCAAAGAGTTGTGCTTTGCCTAATGATCCGCCGAGCGCGTCGTATTCCACAACGGCCTTTTTCATCCCCGAAGGATAATATCGCGTTAGAATGCCTACGGGCTTATCATCTTTAAAGGTAGCCTTGTAAATTAAATTTCCGTCTTGGGTTCTCTTCTCCCATTCGCCCTGTTTCCATCCTTTGGCGTCGGTAAAGTTTTTACCCGTTTTAACGTTACTTCCTTGTTTGTTGAGCTCTGAACTAGGGGCTCCCATCATCGATTCAAATTGGGCAAACAAACTTATCGACAAGCAAAGACCTAGAAGAGAAAGAGTTATTTTTTTCATTATATGACCGTTTGATAAGATGCAAATTTAACCCAATATGCAAAAAAAAAGTCTCCCAAAGGAGACTTTTTTCAATTATAGTAAGTTAAATTACTTAACTTCTTCAAAAGTGATACATTCTGAATATTAGATGTTTACAAATGTATGTTGCAAATATGATGCAAATAAATGATAAATAAATATAAGGTGTAAAATCCTGTATTATAGTGATTTATACCTATTCAAATAGATATAAATAAACAACATAAAAGAGCCACAAATATAATTATCATTTGTAATTATTAGGAGGATTGTAAACAAAAAAAGTGCCATCCCGAAGAATAGCACCTTTATACAACAACATCAAAAAATCCGCTTAGAACACGGTTACAGTGCCAATGTAGTTACTGTTCGCCTGTAACTTACCATCAGCAGTTTGAAAGATAATCCAGCAATGAGCTAATACTTTACTGTACTTTGTAGGTACTGTTAAAGTGGCTGTAGCTGCTGACCTTGCAATGGTGGTAACTTTGTACACAGCTTCATTTAAGGTTGGGAAAACCGTCACCAAAATAGCTGTATCGGTAGCAAGTGCGTTACCTGTACCTGCATTATTAGCCCAGTTAAAGACCACATTAGCTGCTACTGTTGAAGCTACGGCAGCTCCCGAAGCACCAGTAAGATTACCCCTGCTTATTTGAGCAACTGGATAATTCACGGTAAAAGCTGGATAAGTGCCGGTAATTGCGTTTTTCACGTTGTAGGACATCGCAACGTTAAAACCAGTTACACCATTTGCATAGTTCTTAAAACCGATTGCCAGCAAGCTGGTTAAAGGTTTTAAAAAGTTCAACACAGTTGTGAATTTTGAACGCTGTGTTTGCTGTTTGAGAGTTTTTGGATTGGCTACCGAGGCGGGCATTGACCTCAGGTAATCTATGCCTTTCCAGTTACCCCCTACGACATTGCCGACTTTACCAGCTATGCCGCCTAAGATACCCTTGTTGATTACTGCCATGATTGACAAATTTTAAATTAATACTATTTTTATTCGAAGCAAAACGGACTTGGTATTGAGCAAACAATATTTTGGTTCTGCTTTCTGGTATAAAAATACATCAAATGTCAGGCTGTTAGAGGGTTTTCGGGGCTTCTGCGGTGCTTTGCTGTCGTTTGCCAATTGTGAGGTGAAAATTTGGTGTTTAAGCCTGTCAAAATGGGAAAAGGAGGGGCAAATTAACCCCTCTTATTCCGATACCTGTAAAAGATGGATTTGCGAACATCTTCAATAAGCCTCAAATTCTCGTGAAACTGCTTTTCTTTCAGTTCGAGCAACTTTAAAACGGTAATGTTTTTTTGGAACTGCTCAATATTGGCTTTTGCCTCAACTTCTCCGGTATGAATGCAGGTGTATAAATCACGTAATGCGATAAAAGGTATCACAGAGCCACGCAAATACTGATGAAAGGATTTTGAACGCCACAGACCGAAAATAAGCCAGTAGAAAAATTCCTTTTCCTGTTCGGTTTCGGATGTGAATACAAAACTATTCGGGCAAGGCATTTGAAGCGGTTTTCCGCTGTTCATTCCTTTATTCAGTATGAAAAAATGAGGTTTTTGAATTTCCGAACCTCGGCGAATTGATTTGATGTTGAAATTGTGCATAGTATGAGCGTTTAAAGTTTTGCTTTGCTGCGCTCCGCACACATATTTTGACAAAGAAGAAAGAAAAAAAACGAGAAAAAAAAGAAAAAAGAAAGCCTTTTATCAGGCGGGTTAAGGCGTGGTGTCAAGGTTTTTGCGGTATTATTTGATTCCATAAAAAAATAAACATGGATAAATCAAAAAATACTGCAAAACCCGCAGGGCTTGACCTTGATAGCACATTCGGGTGGCTTGTGCGAACCCGCCTATCTTTGCTTTGCTTTTTATTTTTTTAAAATATGTTTAAATACCATTTAAAGAGGGTTTGGTGAGGTGCGAAGGGAATCAAGTAAGTGGAAAGTAACGAAGTGAGCACGAGTGCAAGGCGTAATGAAATGAAGCCTTAAACGAAGGGTGCAACGAGATAGTGGCCGCTTAGTTGGTGCGTCAGGATTTTGAGGCGGTTTCATTTGTCAGGGCGTGTACAGATATTCCAAAAAAAAGTAAGCCACCCTAAAAGGGCAGCTTACCAATTGAGAACTGTAGCCACAAGAGCTGAATAGAAACCAACGGAACTGCACCACCTAAATAAGAAAAGTGAATGCGAACCTTGCTGCAAGTGTAGGCAACCAACCACCAGCCAGCCAACCTACGGCGAAAGATACACGTAAACATAATGCCTGATGGTCACAGGTTGGGGGACAAAGATGCAAGGGCAGACCAAAAAATACTACCCGACGAAGAAGGTGTGGAGATTTTTTGAGGCTGGCGCAGCGAACCCTTGTCAGCTTTGGCAACCATACCTGTAACTTTGCTATTATGTTTTGGTGTATTTGTACCAACCTATATTCATTGTTGTTTTTCCTTTGTTTTTTGTCTTTTGGGGTGAACACGTTCGCAGGGCATAACGCTGAATTGGGTCGGAAAAGACAAGGGTAGCGACTGAACGGAATGAAGCAATTGGAGGGAAACGAAATGAAACTGCTGCGAAAGCAAATACCATAAAAAAATAAACAGATTCATTTGCTAGTGGCGGTGCAATGGAGTTGTGCGCCGGATATTGCGTAATGTAGTGAATGAGCTACGCTTGTAGTGGGTTGCTGA
>JAYVSA010000022.1:0-6394 GCA_043775765.1 Breznakibacter sp.
CACACGAAACAGCCTCCACGCGTTTTTTCAACAATAGAGTCTCCATAAACGTTGTTGTGAGCGTGTATCCCATAAAAACAAAAGGAAACCGTTGTACGCAACCATTGGCATAATTTGTACATCCCCAGGCGGACTTTCCTTGCACAATCTTTCCCTTTCCACATCGAGGACATACATTCTTCTCTGAAGGAGCAGCTATCGGCTCTTCCGTTTGTTCTAAGCGAAGGCTAAAATTCTCGTCAAAAGTTATTCGTCCATCCACTTTTTTACCATTAACCACAAACCCTTTAATAACATCGCTCTTACGCTTTAAAATAAGGCTAGAGAACTGCTTCTCGCTAATTTTCTTACCCAAAAACTCATACGGCACAATGGTTTTGCAACCATCGGTATATCGACTACAACCCCAAGCAGAGTTGCCCCTTAACATTTCGCCTTGGGCACAAATAGGACAACTATATTTTACAGCTGGTTGTGGTTTGCCTTTCGGTTCAGTGGTTGATGCTTGCGCAGTAGCTGGCGTTTCTGCAGTAAATATGGCCTTAACAGGTTCACGTTTTACCAAAAAGACAAGATCTGAAACCATCTGCTTAAGCTCTTTCATAAACTGATCGACACCAAATTCACCCTTCTCTATCTCACGCAACTTCTTTTCCCAAATACCCGTGAGTTCAGCCGACTTAAGCAACTCATTATTAATGGTTTCTATCAATTGAACACCCGTAGTGGTGGCTTTTAAATTCTTCTTAACGCGCTCAATATATTGACGTTTAAAGAGTGTTTCAATAATATTGGCACGCGTAGACGGTCTACCAATACCATTATCTTTCATGGCCTCTCTAAGCTCCTCATCTTCAATTTGTTTACCAGCTGTTTCCATAGCTCTGAGCAGAGTTGCCTCGGTGTAGGGCTTGGGCGGCGAAGTCTCTTTTTGCGATAAGGTAGGTTCGTGTATTCCCGTCTCACCTTTTATAAAATCGGGAAGAATATCTTCATCGTTCTTCTCTCGCAAAGTGGCAGATTGGAGCACCACACGCCAGCCATCTTTAATAATTTGCCTGCCCGTGGCTTTAAACTCAACATCTACCACCATTCCTAGAACAGTGGTGGTACTAAAAGTACAGTCGGGATAAAAGTTGGCTATAAAACGACGTGCTACAAGGTCGAAAACAATTTGCTCATCTCTCGAAAGACTATTATTGGTAACTCCAGTGGGTATAATGGCATGGTGATCTGTAACTTTACTATTATCGAACACCTTTTTGGTCTTCGGTATTTTGCCCTTCAAAACCTGCTCTGTAAATTCGGTATAACCATTTAACCCCTTAAGAATAGCGGGTATTTTTGGGTACATATCATCGCTCAAATAGGTCGTATCGACGCGCGGATAAGTCGTGACCTTTTTTTCATAGAGCGACTGAATAATTTTAAGAGTCTCATCGGCCGAGAAGGCAAATTTGCGGTTGCATTCGACCTGTAAAGAGGTAAGGTCAAATAAGCGGGGCGATGATTCTGTTCCTGCCTTTTTACTAAACTCGGTAACCTCAAATGGATGATTCCGTATGGTATTTAAGAACTTCTCGCCCTCTTCAACAGTTGTAAACTTACCCTTTGTGGCCGAAAACAGAACCTCTTTATAGATTGTTTTAAGCTCCCAGTAAATTTCGGGCACAAAGTTCTCAATCTCTTTTTGACGAGCCACAATTAGGCCGAGAGTAGGCGTTTGTACGCGTCCAATACTCAAGACCTGACCACGTTGTCCGAATTTAAGCGAGAAAAGTCGGGTGGCATTTATCCCCAAAAGCCAATCGCCAATAGCCCTACTACTTCCAGCCGCATATAGACGGTCGAATTCTGAACTATCTCTTAGCTTCTCGAACCCCTCGCGAATAGCCTCTTCGGTGAGCGATGAAATCCAGAGTCGCTTGGTTGGCTTGGTGCATCCAGCCTTAAAAAGCACCCATCGTTGAATGAGTTCTCCCTCTTGGCCAGCATCGCCACAGTTTACAACTGTTTCGGCCAAATTAACAAGAGTTTGAATGGTTTTAAACTGCTTCTGAACACCACCATTCTCCATAACCTTAATACCAAACTTCGAAGGAATTAAAGGTAGCGAACCAAGTGTCCATCTTTTCCATTCGGGCAAATAATCATTGGGCTCTTTTAAAGAACACAAATGTCCGAATGTCCAAGTAACGCAATAGCCATTACCTTCATAATAGCCATCACGACGAGCATTAGCCCCCACAATTTGAGCTATTTCTCCCGCTACACTAGGTTTTTCGGCTATGCAGAGTATCATTTATCGGTTTTATATTTAGATGTGCAAAGATAGACTTTTGGGTTTAAGAATAAGCTTAGAAATCTATTCTTAATTGGCTATTTGCGTTGCCTAATTTTGCCTCAGCCAAAAGAATCTCATCAATGAGCGGAACGCATCGACCACAACGTATTCCCGCGCCACAAACGTGTTGAATATGAGCCAGTTTGGTGGCACCCTTTTTTCGAATAGCCTTCACTATTTCGCCACGGGTTACACTGTTGCAACTGCAAATGATCTCTTTGGAATTCTGTTTCATAAATCTTTTAGCGATGCAATAATACCACTTTCGATTGAGTTTACACAGCCTTATTGCTAGAATTTAAAGGGCGTGAATATCCTATCCAATAACAGTAGCAACTATTTTTCGGCAGTCGCCATGGTTTCGAAATTCAGCCAAATAAATACCTTGCCATACCCCAAGGTTGAGTTGCCCGTTAGTAATAGGTATGGTGAGATGAACACCTACTACCGACGACTTAGCATGAGCTGGCATATCATCACTTCCTTCAAGCGTGTGTTTGTAATAGGTTTCTCGCTCCTTTACCAGATGATTAAAGATGTTGTTGAGGTCTGTTTGCACATCAGGGTCGGCATTTTCGTTGATGCTTAATGCTGCCGATGTGTGTTTAAGAAAGAGATGTACAATACCCACTCTTGGAAGAGGATGGAGCTTTTGCACCACCTCATCGGTTATTAGGTGAAAGCCTCTTCTGAAAGCTGGAAGCGAGAATTCTATTTGACTGACCATTTTTTCTGGAATTGATGATATAGACGTACAAATTTACAATTTTATGGCAATGATTATGAGCTATTGAGTTCCAAATAACAGAGAGATAAAAATAAATTAGTCCATTTTATGAAGTCGTAGCTTAATTCTAGGTATTCCCTATCAGAAATGAATTCATCTCACTTTGCCACCACCATTCTTAACTCGGTTTGCCTTTGAGCAAGATACATAAGAAAGAATTGTTATATTTACCTAACGTGTAGATTGTTATAAAAAGATGTAGCAATTTCAATTGATACTTAAAAACATATAGCAATGGTAAAAAAGAGAATGGCACAGAAACGCAAGAGACTTATACTAAGAACGGTGCTGCAAATAATTATTCCCTTAGCCATTGCGGGTTTCTTATTGGGACTCACCATGTCGGGCGATATAAAACAAGCACTTTTGGGGTTTGTAAACTTTCTAATGTTGGGGTTGATTTTTGGATTTTCTAACAACATCGACCGTTTGCTATCTCATTATGGTTTTAAACGACTCGCATTCAATAAATTACAATTTATAAAAATACTTCTTGAAACGATTATTGTTTTTGCTGTTATAACCACATACTATTACATCAAAAACGAAGCCTTTATTCTCAATACCAAAAACATTGATACACTTTTAATCATTCTGGTTTTCTCCTGGACAATAAGTTTTGTAATCAGACTCACATTAATATTAAGGCGAATGGTGGGGCATGAAGTTATAATGAAATATCTATCGGGCAAATACCATAATCCAATAGAAGAAGAACGCATCTTTATGTTCATTGATCTTCAGAGTTCAACTACAATTGCCGAGCGAATTGGGCACAAACAGTTCTTTTCACTCATCAACGAGTTGTTTTATGAAATTGGCGATATTATCATTGAAAATGAAGGGGAAATTTATAAATATGTGGGCGATGAAGTTATTGTTACATGGACACTAAAGCGCGGACTAAGAAGGAGCCAATGCATTAAAGTTTTCTTTGAAATTGAGCAAAAGATTCTCTATTCTAAAGAAAACTACCTCACAAAGTATGGTGTAATTCCTCAATTTAGAGCTGGTGTTCATGTAGGTAAAGTGATTGTGGGTGAAATGGGCGATTTAAAATCGGAGATTGCCTATATGGGAGATGCCGTAAATACCGCCTCACGCATACAAACGGAGTGCAAAAAACAGAACTCCCGCTTACTCATTTCCAAAGAACTGTTAACGTTATTGCCCCCAGATACGAGCTATCATTTTGAGGAGCTCGATCAGGTAAGATTGAAAGGAAAGCTAACCGACACCACTCTTGTTCGGGTAACAATGCCACACCCTGAAATGTGATTCTCATTGGAATTTGTTGCTAGTAGGGTTAGTGTTAAACCATTGTTACAACTTAAATTGAATAGGAATAGATTTATACGGAGGTACTGCAAACAGAGTCATCTTAATTTAGATAAAGAATTATAAATGCACTTACCCTCAAGTAATACCAACAAATAAATTGTTAAGTAAAAAAAACAGATAAATTTGTATTAATATAAAAACATTGAATTGGTGGGAGATTTCAGTTTTTGCATCGCAATCCGAGCTTTTCTTTTTAACATATTATTATAAAGAATACTTTTTACAATGGAACCATTTATACGAGAAGCAACCCGAAAAACACCATACGTCATGTTAGATGGCGGAGCTGGAATTATTGAGATTAAGGGTAGATCAATACCTGAAAACTCAATGGAATTCTACGAACTTATATTAGATTGGTTAATGGAGTATAGAAAGGTGCCGTGCCCTATAACCATTGTTACCATTCAGCTAGAATACTTTAATACAGCTTCTTCTAAATGTCTTTACGATTTCTTCAAGAAATTAGAATTCATTAGCAAAATGGCTAATACCGTTGAAATCAATTGGTACTACGAAGAGTATGGAGACGATATTTTTGAATCGGGCCAAGATTATCAAGCCATGATTAATTCGAATACCTTAAAGTTTGATTTAATCGAATTGAAGCAATAACAACCTTTGTGGCTTTTCATCCAACTTTAAACGGCAAAAACACTCGCTTCTATCCCATTGAGCGAGTATAATTTCGTTAAGTTACGTGTGTTCGATGTAAGAATGGTTATCCGCTTTTATTATCTATTAAACCCTTTTTTTAACCACAACGTAGTAGCATATTTATAGAAATTTATAGAAATAGGCAAATTACTAGTTACGGCAATCTTTCTATAAACAAATCATTCCTCTAGGATAAACTTACATTGAAGTCACCTTATTTAAAAGGTTTTTTGAGCCATCATCGACCAAAAATAAGGTTAAAAGCAGAGATGACAACAGATGTTTTACCATTCGTCACAACTTTTTTAACCGTATAATTGTTGTAACTTTGCAAAAAATATTGAACGTGGATAAAAGATTTAGGGTATCTGATTGGCTTCCTACAACGGCCAAAGAAGTGAAAGAACGTGGGTGGGATGAGCTAGATATTGTTCTTTTTACGGGCGATGCGTATGTAGATCATCCCTCTTTTGGCACGGCAGTTATTTCGCGTATCATTGAAGCTGAGGGGTTTAAGATTGCTATTGTGCCTCAACCAAACTGGCAAGATGACTTGCGCGACTTCAAAAAGATGGGTACTCCCAAGTACTTCTTTGCCGTTTCGGCAGGTTGCATGGACTCGATGGTAAATCACTACACGGCCAACAAACGGCTCAGGAGCGATGATGCTTATACGCCAGGTGGAAAGGCAGGATTTAGACCCGATTATGCCGCAGTAACCTATACACAAATTCTCAAAAGACTCTTTCCCGATACGCCTGTACTCATTGGAGGCATTGAAGCCTCATTGCGTAGGGTTACGCATTACGATTACTGGAGTGACACCATTAAACCCTCAATACTCGTAAATTCTGGTGCCGATATGCTGATTTACGGCATGGGCGAAACACCACTCAAAGAACTTTTAAGGCTCTTAAAAAAAGGCGTGCCCTTTGCATCAATACGCAACGTGAAGCAGTCGGCTTTTTTGGTTTCTAAGTCGGAAGTACTAGAACCAACCAAAGATTGGAACGATTTTAAGCTCCATTCACACGAAAAATGTTTGGAAGATAAAAAAGCGTATTCACAGAATTTCAGATACATAGAAGAAGAGTCGAACAAATGGGAGGCAAGCCGTTTGTTGCAAGAGGTGGGCAATCAGGTTTGTGTTATCAATCCACCCTACCCACCCATGACACCTGCCGAATTAGATGGTTCGTTTGACTTGCCATACACCCGCAAACCTCATCCGAAGTACGATAAAAAGGGCGATATACCAGCCTTTG
>JAYVSA010000023.1:0-6152 GCA_043775765.1 Breznakibacter sp.
ATGACAATGAAAAAAGGGCTAAAAGGAAGTGGCTTTTGTAATAATTTATTTGAATATCAGCGTAATATAACTGTTGAAGTTGCTGTTGGTAATCTTCTCATTGGAGGCAATAATCCTATTTCGGTGCAATCAATGACCACCACTAATACCTTAGACACGGAAGCTTCTGTGTTGCAAGTTAAACGCATCATAGAGGCGGGTGCCGATGTGGTTCGACTCACCACACAAGGGCGAAGAGAAGCACGTAACTTATTGGACATCAAGAGTCAAATACGTCAAATGGGACTTCAAACGCCTCTCGTTGCCGACATTCATTTCAACCCCAATGCCGCCATTATTGCTGCTGAACTCGTTGAGAAGGTGCGCATTAACCCAGGGAATTTTACCAATGGAACCAAAAAATTTGCCAATCGCGATTTATCTCCCGAAGAATATAGCGCTGAATTAGAAGATATTAAGCTCGAACTCACTCCTTTTATCGAGGTGTGCAAAAAAAATAATACGGCCATCAGAATTGGCACCAATCACGGTTCCCTTTCCGATCGAATAATGGGTAAATATGGCGACACGCCAGAGGGTATGGTGGCCGCTTGTATGGAGTATCTGTTCATTTGTAAAGAACTCGATTTCAATAAAATAGTATTAAGCATAAAAGCCAGTAATACCCGAATTATGGTTCATACCGTGCGTTTGCTTGTGAAGACGATGAACGAAAATGGCATGAATTTCCCTCTTCATTTGGGTGTTACCGAAGCTGGCGAGGGTGAAGATGGTCGCCTTAAATCAGCCGTTGGAACAGGTGCGCTTTTGGCAGATGGGTTAGGCGATACCATTCGAGTTTCGCTTACCGAGGATCCTGAAAAGGAGATTCCTGTTGGTCGTAAATTAATAGAGTATATTGCTAAACGTCAGGGACATGCGCCAATAGACGCCATTGAGTTTAATAATTATTATCCATATACCTATAAAAAGAGAGTAACCCATGCCATTGATGATTTGGGTGGCGATGCTTTGCCTGTGGTAATAGTAGACAAACGCTTTTCTGATGAGAATAAATTTACACAAACTCCCGATTTTGTTATCTTAAGCACGCCTTTGCACGCACAATATTCATCTTACATTCGCACCATTGTTCCCTATTCCAACGAGGTGAATTTCAATGAAAATATAAACCTCTACCCGTTACTATCGGTTGAAGATTTTTCCTGCAAAACATTCAATGTCAATAAATTAAATTTCTTGTTTGTAAGAAACGAACTTCTCACACCAGAAATTTTATCGGCTATAAAAAGTTCTTCAAATACTGTTCTTCTTCTCACGTCAGATAACCTCAACATTACCGCAGACCTAAGAGCAGCGTTCCTAAAACTCACAAACTCTGAAATCACCAATCCGGTTATTTTATGGCAAGAGTACAGCGAAAACTCATTAGAAGATTTTCAAATAAAATCAGGAGCCGATTTGGGTTTACTCTTTTTAGATGGCTTTGGTGACGGAATCATATTATCTAATAGAGGCAATATTTCGCTTTCCAATATTGTAAATACTCAATTTGGAATCCTTCAAGCCTCACGCGTTCGATTCTCTAAAACAGAGTTTATTTCGTGCCCTGGCTGTGGCAGAACGTTATTTGATCTACAAGCCACCACTGCGCGCATTAAAGAGATTACATCGCACTTAAAAGGGCTTAAAATAGGCATTATGGGGTGTATTGTTAATGGGCCTGGAGAAATGGCAGATGCCGATTATGGCTACGTTGGTTCAGGTCCCGGAAAAATAACTCTTTATCGCCAAAAAGAGGTCGTTAAAATGAATCTTTCAACAGAAACTGCTGTTGATGAGCTAATAAAGTTGATAAAAAGTGATGGCTTATGGATAGAACCATAGTTTTGATTTTAATTTTTTATTATATTTACACACATTTTAATGCATTAATCCCAAAAAACTAGTTTTAATTGCATAACGTAAACGTATGAAAAAAGTCTACTTAACCTTATTGTTTGCCACCATTTCAGCAATACATCTCTATTCTGCGGAAATAACAATAAAAGGCATCTATCAAGGAGAAAATATTTTTGTAAACAACCCATTTGCTCCTACGGGGGTGGGTTTTTGTGTTTTTGAGGTTGATGTAAATGGCATGACTACCACCGATGAAATAGCATCCTCTGCATTTGAAATCAACTTAGGAGTATACAACTTTAAACTTGGTGACGATATAACCATCGACATTAAATATAAAGATGGTTGTAAACCAATGGTTTTGAATCCAGAAGTTATCTATCCGAAAGCATCGTTCCAGCTTTTAACTATCGATATTGTAAATAATAAGATTGTTTGGACAACCTCTAACGAACTTGGTAAATTGCCTTATGTTGTTGAACAATACAAGTGGAATAAATGGATTAAAGTTGGCATTATCAATGGCCTCGGTGGTAAAGGAACAAACTCTTATTCTGCGCCCATTAGGCTAAATAGTGGCCCTAATAAATTTAGGATTAAGCAAACCGACGTTCAAGGAAATAAAAAAATGACTAAAGAGATTGATCAAAACAATCCAATTCCTGCCATTACGTTCTCACCAATTAAAGTTGAAGATGAGATTAAATTCTCTTCAGAAACAATGTTTGAG
Organism: Breznakibacter sp.; assembly: GCA_043775765.1. Classification (GTDB taxonomy): domain Bacteria; phylum Bacteroidota; class Bacteroidia; order Bacteroidales; family Marinilabiliaceae; genus JAGPHP01. The sequence goes on from JAYVSA010000023.1 coordinate 2,633, forward strand.
ATTTATGATGAGTTTGGTGCAATTGTTTTTAAAGGCTTTTCCGATAAGATAAATTGTTCAAATCTCAAAAAAGGAAAGTATTATCTCAACTACGATAGCAAAATGGGAGAGTTCACAAAAAAATAGAACAACAGAAACATTATTTAAGATATTATTACTAAAAAAACCGTGAAAGTAAAATTCACGGTTTTTTTATTTTTACATCTACTTGACGCTTTGGATAGGGATAATTCAAACAAATTTTATATTGTAGTGAAAAATAGCCTATTATAACAGAGCAGAGCAAATAAAATGTTTATTTTTGCACTCTTATCATCAAAAAAAATAATTATGCGTAGAACAAAAATCGTTGACATTCTCAAATCTGAGGATTTTGGAAAAGAAATAACCGTAAAAGGTTGGGTACGAACAAGAAGAGGTAACAAGCAAATAAACTTTGTAGCCCTAAACGATGGTTCTTGTATAAATAATTGTCAAATTGTTGTAAACATGGAGCAATTTGATGAAGAGCTCATCAAACGTATTACTACTGGCGCTTCAATATCGGTAATAGGCACGCTTAATAAGTCTGAAGGAGCTGGACAATCAGTCGAAGTTGTTGCTACTTCAATAGAGATTTTAGGCGATTGCGATGTTGACGCTTATCCGCTACAACCAAAAAAACATTCGCTTGAGTTCTTGCGTGAGATTGCTCATTTACGCTTTCGTACCAATACCTTTGGTGCAATTGCAAGGGTTCGCCACAATATGATTTTTGGCGTTCATAGCTTTTTCAATAGCAAGGGTTTTTTAAATATCCATACGCCAATTATTACGGCCTCTGATGCCGAAGGTGCTGGCGAAATGTTTCAAGTAACAACCCTCGATTTAAATAAGCTTCCTCGCAACGATGAAGGAGGTATCGATTTTTCGAAAGATTTCTTTGCGCGTTCTGCCAACTTAACCGTTTCTGGCCAGTTGGAGGGTGAATTGGCGGCAACTGCCTTGAGCGAAATTTATACATTCGGACCAACGTTTAGAGCTGAAAACTCCAATACGAGTCGCCACTTAGCCGAGTTTTGGATGATTGAGCCAGAAGTTGCTTTTGCCGATTTGAACGATAACATGGATTTGGCCGAAGAGTTTCTTAAGTACATGATTAATTATGCGCTTACAAACTGTGCCGATGACCTCATGTTCTTAAGCGAGCGATTGAAAGAAGAGGAAAAAGGCAAAAAAGCCGATGAGCAGTCGATGGAACTCATTGAGAAACTTAATTTCGTTAAAGACAACGATTTTGTGCGCTTAACTTATACTGAAGCAATAGATATCTTGCAAAATTCTAAAGCGGCAAAAAAAGGTCAATTTCAATACGAGGTAAAAGGTTTTGGAACCGATTTGCAGTCGGAGCACGAACGATACTTGGTAGAAAAACACTTTAAAAAACCAGTAATACTAACTGACTATCCAAAAGAGATTAAGTCGTTTTATATGAAACTCAATGACGACGGCAAAACCGTGAGAGCAATGGATGTTTTATTTCCACAAATTGGTGAAATTATTGGCGGATCGCAACGTGAAGAGAGTTATGAAAAATTAGTAACGCGTATGAAAGAGATGCACGTACCAACCGAAGAGATGTGGTGGTATCTTGAAACACGTAAATTTGGAACCGTTCCGCATGCTGGATTTGGATTAGGTTTTGAGCGTTTAATGCTCTTTGTAACAGGCATGGGTAATATTAGAGATGTTATTCCTTTCCCAAGAACACCGAAGAGTGCTGAATTTTGATTTTTAAATTATAGATATTGAAAGGCTCAAGGAATAAAAATCTTTGAGCCTTTTCTTTTATTTAAACCCAGATATACTGCAGTAAATAAGTGTGCTCAAAAAAAATGGTGCTCGGAATAAACCAAACACCATTTTATAAATGAAAATATCTTTGTTATTAGCTTTCTCTTCTTTTCTCAGCACGTTTGCGCATCACCCCACGATTGACGGGTGCCGTTTTACGTGGTTTACGTTTTCCTGGACCTCCAAGGTTTACTTTTCTGTTCTTCTCTTTTTTCTCGTGGAAAGATCCACCTTCACTCTTTGCCACTGGTGCTAAGTACTCTTTATCGTACAATACTGGGCGCTCTTCATCGGTAAACAAATCGGAAACAATAACATCCTCAGGCATTGGCTCTATTGGAAGTGGTTGCCCCATAAGGGCTTCTATACCTGCTTGAAAGGGCTTTTCTGCTTCATTGATAAACGTTATAGCAATACCTTGCTTCTCGGCTCTACCCGTTCTACCAATACGGTGCATATACTCTTCTGGAACTTCGGGTGTATCGAAATTGATAACATGAGTTACATCCGTAATATCCAAGCCGCGTGCTGCCACATCGGTAGCAACCAAAACACGGTGCATACCTATTTCGAGGTTATTTACCGCTGCTACACGCGTGTTGTGCGATTTATTGGAGTGAATAACGCCCACCTGTTCTGTAAATCGTTCACCCATTTGCTCTTTAATACGGTTTGCCAGTCGCTTATTCCCAACAAATACCAGTACTTTCTTAAACTCATCTTCAAAAGAGAGAAGGTGTTCAAGCAAATTAACTTTAGTGTAGAAGTTTGGTACATGAAAGCCTATTTGCACAATGTTTTCGAGAGGTGAGCCTGTTTCGCTAATGGTTATTCGAGCAGGAGCCGTAGCAAATGTGTCGATAAGCTCCGATACTTCGGTATTCATAGTTGCCGAAAACATCAGAATCTGACGCTTTGGAGGAAGAATATCTAAGAATGATAAAATTTGTGGACGAAAACCGAGAGACAACATCTCATCCACCTCATCTATCACAAATTTTTGAACTGTTTTTAGTCTAAGTACCGATGTGAGCGCTAGGTCGAGTAATCTACCAGGTGTAGCCACTAGAATGTCTAACCCATTGTGGAGCATCTGCTTTTGAGTATTCATGCTCGTGCCTCCGTATACACCGGCAACACGAAGGTTCATATATTTGGCCAACTTCTCTGTTTCGGCAACTATTTGTACCACCAACTCGCGAGTAGGTACTACAATAATTACGCGCGGACTCTTCTCTACCGAGAATTTCAGTTGGCGAAGAATGGGCAATAGATAGGCAAAGGTTTTACCTGTTCCTGTTTGTGCAATTCCTACAACATCTTTTCCAGACATAATCACTGGAAAACATTTTTCCTGTATCGGAGTAGCGGTGTCAAAGCCCAAATCTATAAGGGCATTCGTTAAGGGTGTGTTTAGATTGAATTGTTCGAATTTCACGCTATAAGTTATTGAATATTATGCAAATATAGGGTAAAATTTCCATTTCTCACCCACTCCTGTTTTTGGGCTAGTTAAGAACCACCCCAATATCCTCAGCTTTGGAGATGAATTCCCACAACTGATTGGTAAGTTCAATACCGTGTTGGGCGTATTTCATTACCACCACTTGGTCGGTATCAGTATCAAAAATATTGAATCCGAGCTGAACATCTCCTTTATATTTTGAAAAGGTTGCCAATTCAGTAA
>JAYVSA010000024.1:0-5021 GCA_043775765.1 Breznakibacter sp.
CGTACTTAAAAGTACCGTAAGACGACTTACCAGCGATAACGACTCCTTCGAGTTTATTCCGAGTAACGACACGCCTCTTCCATCGGTTAAACGGTTAAAAGAGATTGTTGAATTAATAAGAGTTTTGGTATTTCCTGGCTTTTACGGCTCATCGGTACTGCGAGAAGCCACCATACCCTTCTCCACTGGCGGTAATCTCGAAAAACTCTTTGAACTTCTCTACGAGCAGGTTTATAATGTGCTTAATTATGTGTATTGCTCTAACTCACACCAAAAGCATCACGACGAAGCGGTAACCATCACCCTCGATTTTATAAAACAACTGCCCGAAATAAGACGTGTTTTAGGTACCGATGTAAAGGCAACTTTTGACGGAGATCCGGCAGCAAAAAACTTTGGCGAGATTATTTATGCCTATCCAACCATAAGAGCACTTATAAATTACCGAATTGCACATCAACTCCACGTTTTAGGGGTACCATTACTGCCCCGCATTATTACCGAACAAGCCCACTCCGAAACTGGTATCGACATCCATCCAGGGGCTCAAATTGGCGAGTTCTTCTGCATCGACCATGGAACAGGTGTAGTTATTGGCGAAACGTGTATTATTGGAAAGAATGTAAAACTTTTTCAGGGAGTTACTCTTGGCGCAAAATCGTTTAAACTCGACGAAAATGGCAATCCGAACAAAAATGACCCTCGCCATCCAATCATTGAAGATAATGTAACCATATATTCAAATGCCTCGGTTTTAGGACGAATCACTATTGGATCCAACTCTATTATTGGCGGAAATATATGGCTTACCAAATCGGTAGCTCCAAACTCAAAAATAATACAAAAGGGAACTGAAAACAGATTCAATGATGGGTTAGGTATCTAAAATCAACCTAATAAACCCTAATAAATCAGGTCATAACAAACAAATCTTTAATTAAGATCATTTAAAAATTCAACTATGTCAAACAAACTGGAACAGCGCAGTGTAACCACCATTGTGGCACGCAATTTAGCCACTACCACCAAAACGGTGCCTCAAATGGGCTCCATCACTCCACGTTGGGTGTTAAAAATTCTTCCATGGGTGCATGTAGCCAGTGGAACCTATCGTGTTAACCGCACTAAAGTAGAGCTTAAAAAAGCTGAGCGTATTGATATAGATTATCACGATGGTGTGGCTGGCTTTAATGCCGAAGCGTTAAGAAAAGTGCCCCTATTTTCAAAACTTGAGGGTGACTTTATTGGACGTTTAGCAACCAAATTTGTAACGGAAGAGATTGATTTAGGCAACAACTTAATTACCGAAGGTGATGAACGCCATAAGTTCTTTATCATTGCACACGGACAGGTTGAGGTTATCAGCAAAGGGTTTCACGGCGAGGAGTTGCGTATTGCACTACTTTCTGATGGTGAGTACTTTGGCGAAGATGAATTTATCGACAACAAAGCCTCGGGTGTAACCATCCGTACTCTTACGCCAGGTGTTTTCTTAACCATTTCGGGTAAAGATTTCGAGTCTATCTTTAACGAAATCCCTGATTCTCGTAAAAGTTTCGATAGCGCTATCGAAGACTATATTCGCCTACGTTCAACAGTAAACAAATATGGGGAGCGTCATATTGATCTAGTCTCAGGCTTAGAAGAAGATCATATAATTCCTGAAACCTACGTTGATTACGAACACAAACCACGCGAATATTCGCTTAATGCCATTCAAACCATTGTTCGTACACATACTCGTGTATCAGATCTTTATAACGAGCCGCACAATCAATTAGAGCAACAACTTCGCCTCACCATTGAGGGAATGAAGGAGAAGCAAGAGTGGGAACTTATTAATAACAAGGAGTTTGGACTATTACATGCCGTTGCACCTAGTCAAAGAATTAGCACCCGTTACGGTGCTCCAACGCCCGACGATTTAGATGATCTGTTGGTGTTAGTTTGGAAAAAACCTGCCTTCTTCTTGGCGCATCCAAAAGCCATTGCAGCTTTTGAACGTGAGTGTACGTGGCGTGGTGTGCCGCCTATTACCATTCATCTGTTTGGGTCGCCAGTACTTACGTGGCGTGGTGTACCAATTATTCCAAGCGATAAATTGGAGGTTAGCGGACATTTAGCAAGCAAAGGCTTGGGTACAACCAACATCCTTTTAGTTAGAGTTGGTGAGCAAGAGCAAGGGATTGTTGGCCTGCATCAGGCTGGTATTCCGGGAGAAATCGCACCAAGCTTATCGGCTCGTTTGATGGGTCTCGATCGTTTGGGTGTGGCATCTTATCTCTTAACACAATACTTTTCATTAGCTGTTTTGGCCGATGATGCCTTAGCGGTGCTCGAAAATGTGGAGGTTGGATACTATCACGACTATCAACACAAGAGCGTAAAGCAGAAGTAGTTAGATGAATATTAACCATTGTATAAATAAGATTGTATGTCAAACGACAGATTAATTCTACCAACGGATCAAAACTCGGATTTCATCAATCCTACTTATATAGCCACTTTAGCCAGCCGGATCTACAACGAAGTTCCCGGCGTGGCTGAAGCTCTGCGAAATTTGTCTGATGTAAATGATGTTAATCCAGCACGTTCGGCAACACCAAGCGTTGAGCCCTATTCGGCTGCGTATGGCACGTCGTATGGTGCAAATCAAGCTGTTCCAACGGCTTCTTCGGCACCAAACTGCGATTTCTTGAAGTCACAACAGCGATATGCCGAACCGCAAAATATCTCAGCACAAGGTTTTCAAAATCAGGCACCTTCGCAAGGTGATACAGAGTTTTTAGATCTTTCGGTATTTAATATCAATAACGTTTCACCCTCATTTTCAGGTTCGCAACCAAGTGGTAATATCAGCGATTTAAAAAACTTCTACTTCTATCCCGATGGGGTTCCGAGTGAAGATGGATCGCTCTCGCAACACACCAACAATTTGGTTAGTCAGCAGGCGCTGAAACCCGAGCAGGAGACGAATTACGATCTCAACCACTTTGTTACTAAAGCGCAAGCGGTTTCTAACGGATTGGGACAATCGGGCAACAGTAAAACATCTACATCGAATTTAGGCAGTGAACTTTGGGGCGATGATTTTGGATTGGGATTTTTAAAGAGTGCGGCGCTCTCATTTGGTACCTCACCGCTTGAAACCAATAACGACTTCTACTTTCTTGGCAATAAACCATCATTAGGTTACACCGAGACGTTCGATGTTCACTCCATTCGTAAAGATTTTCCTATTCTGCATCAAAACATTAACGGCAAACCGCTGGTGTGGTTCGACAATGCGGCTACCACGCAAAAGCCTCAGAGTGTTATAGATACACTCAAAAACTTTTACGAGCGCGATAACTCAAACATTCATCGCGCAGCACACACTTTGGCGGCTCGCAGTACCGATGCCTATGAGGGTGCACGCGAAAAGGTGCGTAAGTTTATTGGCGCTAGCTCTACTGACGAGATCATCTTTGTTCGTGGTACCACTGAAGGCATCAATTTGGTGGCTCAAACGTGGGGGCGACAAAACATTCAGCCGGGCGATGAGATATTGATCTCACTCGTTGAGCACCACGCGAACATTGTGCCTTGGCAGATGCTGGCTAAAGAGAAAGGCGCTATTTTAAAGGCTATACCCGTTAACGACGATGGCGAGATTCTTTTCGATGAATATCAGAGACTGCTCACTCCTCGTGTAAAACTTTTAGCCGTAACTCAGGCATCTAACGGTTTAGGCACCATCTTACCTGTTAAAGAGATGATACAACTTGCTAAACGTTACGACATTAAAGTTTTGGTAGATGGCGCTCAATCGGTTGCTCACTTGGCGGTTAACGTACAGGAACTCAATGCCGATTTCTTCGTATTTTCGGGTCATAAAATATTTGCGCCCAATGGTATAGGCGTTGTTTATGGCAAAAGAGAGCTTCTCGAAAAGATGCCGCCGTGGCAAGGTGGAGGAAATATGATTAAAGATGTACGCCTCGAAGAGACCCAATTCAACGGTATCCCAAATAAATTTGAAGCGGGTACGCCTAACGTGGCAGATGCCGTGGGACTGGGCGTTGCACTCGATTATGTATCTAAAATTGGACTCAATAACATTGCCCGCTACGAGCATGAACTTACCGAATATGGAACGCAACAACTGCTAACCATTCCAGGCTTGCGCATCATCGGCACAGCAAAAGAAAAAGTTGGCGTTCTGTCGTTTGTTCTGCCTCCTTATACCACCGAGCAAATTGGAAAGTATCTCGATCAGGAGGGTATTGCGGTAAGAGCTGGCCATCATTGTACACAACCTGCACTGCGCCGCTTTGGAGTCGAGTCAACCGTTCGTCCATCGTTCTCGCTTTACAACACAAAAGAGGAGATCGATAGAATGGTAGATGCTTTACGTCGAATTAGGGGTAGACAGCTCTAAAATACCATTATTGTGGTAGCAATATACCATTTCACGGGTATTTCAGTAACTACCGCTTTTAAAGAACTTTGCACTATTCATATTTTGTTAATATGGATAGTGCTTTTTTTTAATAATAAATACTCAAACTAAAAAGCTAATGGAATTTACAGATTTACAGATTGAAAGATATAGCCGACATATCATTTTACAAGATGTGGGCGTGGAAGGACAACTGCAATTACTCCAAAGCAAAGTGCTTATTGTAGGTGCTGGAGGACTTGGGTCGCCAGTGGCTCTATACCTTGCAGCGGCTGGCGTGGGTACTATTGGCATTATTGATGGCGATGTGGTAGATGTTACCAACCTGCAACGCCAAATAATTCACTTCACCGCCGATGTAAAAAAGGCTAAAGTACTCTCGGCAAAGGAGAAAATTGAACAGCTAAACCCCGATGTAAAGGTTATTACTTATGAGGATTTGCTAACTGCGCACAACGTTTTTGAAATCATTGAGCAATATGATTTCATCATTGATGGCACCGATAATTTTGCAACCAAATTTTTGGTAAATGATGCGTGCGTATTGGCCAAAAAGCCTTTTTCGCACGGTGGAATTTTG
>JAYVSA010000025.1:0-4064 GCA_043775765.1 Breznakibacter sp.
CTATATCAGGAATACGAGGAACTATTGGTGGCAAAGCTGGTGACGGCCTGAGCCCACTTGATTTGGTTAAATTTAAGGCCGCTTATGGTCTCTGGTTAAAGAAAAGCGTGGCTAAAGAGAGAGCCAAAGTTGTAGTTGGAAGAGACGCACGTATTTCGGGTGAAATGTGTAAAAACATTGTTATTGGAACTCTGCAAGGTGTTGGTATTGATGTTGTTAACATTGAACTGGCATCGACTCCAACAACAGAACTAGCCGTGACTTGGGAAAATGCCGATGGGGGCATTATTTTAACGGCTAGCCATAATCCGAAACAATGGAATGCCCTCAAATTACTCAATAACAAAGGCGAATTTTTATCTGCAAAGGAAGGTGAAGAAATTTTATCGATTGCAGAAAATGAGCTATTTGATTTTTCTTTAGTGGATAATCTTGGGGTTGTTACCGAGAACCTTACCTATAACCAAAAACACATTGATCATGTATTAAATCTCAAGCTGGTAGATATTGAGGCAATTAAAAACGCTAATTTCAAGGTGGCCATTGATTGCGTCAACTCGGTTGGTGGAATTATTCTACCACAACTACTCAAAGCACTTGGCGTTACAAACATTCTCGAATTATACACAACCCCGAACGGTGAATTTCCACACAATCCGGAACCACTACCAGAACATTTGACCGAAATATCGAACTTAATTAAAGCAAAAGGTGCTGATTTAGGATTTGTTGTAGATCCTGATGTAGACCGTTTGGCAATAATAAACGAAGACGGCTCCATGTTTGGCGAGGAATATACCCTAGTGGCTGTTGCAGATTATATTTTGAAACATACGCCTGGCAATACGGTTTCGAACTTATCATCGACTAGAGCGTTGAATGATGTAACGATTAAAAATGGCGGAATCTATCAAGCGTCTGCCGTTGGAGAGGTTAACGTGGTGAACCTAATGAAAAGCACGAACTCAGTTATTGGTGGTGAAGGAAATGGTGGAATCATCTATCCTGCCTCACATTATGGCCGTGATGCACTTGTTGGAATAGGTTTATTCCTGACTCATTTGGCTCACGAAAAAATGAGTTGCTCTAAACTAAGAGCCACATACCCAAGCTATTTCATGTCGAAAAACAAGATTGAACTAACGCCACAAATAGATGTAGATGGCGTGTTGATTGCCATGAAGTCACTATATAAAAGCGAGAGAATAAATGACATTGATGGTGTAAAGATAGACTTTGCGGACCGCTGGGTACATCTTCGAAAATCAAATACGGAGCCAATTATCCGAATCTACTCGGAGGCTCCAACAGCTAAAGAGGCCGATCAATTAGCCATCGATATGATTAATGCCATTAAAAGAATAATTGAAAAATAGATTCTACAAATGAAACATCACATAGAAAACAATCCTGAATTTAAAGGTCTTTCCGTAAATAAAGGTATTGAGCCTTTAGCGCCTGTAAATCCAGATGCTGCTCTACGTTTTTTACAGAAAAAACGCAAAAACCTGAGCGTTGATGACTATGTGGAAGGAATTAAGGAAGGCAACATCACAATTTTATCGAGAGCTGTTACTCTCATTGAGAGTTCACTCCCTGAACATCAGGTTATTGCACAACAGATAATAGAGAAGTGCTTGCCCTATTCTGGTAATTCTATAAGAATTGGTATCACGGGAGTTCCTGGTGCTGGCAAAAGCACGTTTATAGAGGCTTTCGGTCTCAATTTGGTTGCCCGAGGAAAGAAAATGGCGGTTCTTGCTATTGACCCCAGTAGCGAAAGATCTAAGGGTAGCATTTTGGGTGATAAAACAAGAATGGAGCAATTAGCTGTTCACCAAAATGCTTATATAAGACCCTCACCATCTGCTGGTTCACTTGGCGGTGTAGCACGAAAAACACGAGAAACGATTGTCCTTTGCGAAGCGGCTGGATATGACACCATATTAATTGAGACAGTAGGTGTTGGCCAATCGGAAACAGCCGTTCATTCAATGGTTGATTTCTTTTTGTTGCTCATGATTTCAGGTGCTGGCGACGAACTTCAGGGCATTAAACGAGGCATAATGGAGATGGCAGACGGAATTTCAATAACAAAAGCCGACGGAGAAAATAAACTCAAAGCACAGTTAGCCCAATCGCAATACCAAAGTGCTCTCCACTTATTTCCACTCCCGCCATCGAAATGGACACCCGAGGTCCTTACGTGCTCGTCACTCGAAAACACAGGAATAGAAGAGGTATTTCAAATGATAACAAACTTTATTACCTTTACAAAAGAAAACGGCTTTTTCGAAAACAAACGTCACAGCCAAGCAAAATATTGGATGTACGAATCAATAAATGAGCAAATTAGCAACCATTTCTATCATCATCCGCAAATAAAAGCACTGTTGCAAACATTTGAGGGACAAGTTTTAGAGAATAAAAAAAGCTCATTTATAGCCGCAAAAGAGTTGATTGACATATACTTCAATGAGAAGAATTAAACTTAACACTAATACTAACAAAATGAAAAAGATTATTTTTGCTTTACTCTCCATTATTATCCTCGCCTCATGTACCACAAAAAATGGTTTTAAAATAAAAGGTGAAATAGAAGGAATTAAAGAGGGCACTATTTACTTAAAATTAATTGGTAAAGGATCATTAACAGTCATCGACACCGCCAAAATTAAAGATGGCGAGTTTATGTTTGAAGGAGTAGTAAAAGAACCCCAGCTCTACCTACTTTTCGTTGACGGAAAACCGGCACCAATAGCATTTTTCCTCGACAACTCATCGGTTAAAATAAAAGCCAACAGCGATTCACTTCCAAAAGCAATCATTAAAGGATTGAAGGTGAATGAACCATGGCACAAGTTTCATTCAAACATGCCATTTGAAGCGGAGTCTAACAAGCTTAAAGAAGATTTCTTGAAGGCACAAGGTGCTAATGACATGAATAAGATGACTCAACTAAGAGATGAATACACACAAATTGTAGACAAACAAAAGGCGTATTTTGAGAAATTCATTTGGGATAATACAGATAATGTCGTTGGTGCGTATCTTTCTGTCTCTTATGCTCCTTCATTGGAACTCGAAAAACTAAAAGAACTTGTTGCAAAATTAAAAGCAGGAAAAGCAAGCAATTCAATGTATGTGAAAGATATTGAAGTGATACTAAAGTCGATGCAAGATTTTGCGCAAGCTGAAGTATCAACTCAAATAGGAAAAGCAGCACCAGACTTCACTTTTACCAACTTAAAAGGTGAGTCAAAGAGTCTGAAGTCTTTTAAAGGAAAGGTTATTTTGATAGATTTTTGGGCTTCTTGGTGTCGTCCTTGCCGAGCTGAAAACCCTAATGTGGTAGCTCTATACAAGAAATATAGAACTAAAAACTTCGATATCTTGAGCATATCACTCGACAAAGAAGAAGGTGCTTGGAAAGGTGCTATTCAGGCAGATGGCCTTATTTGGGAAAATCATCATTGGGACATGGCTGGAGTTATTGCAAATCAATATGGTGTAAAAAACATCCCACACACCATTTTAATTGGCAAGGATGGAACAATATTATACAAAGACATAAGAGGTGATGAGCTAGAAGCAAAGCTTAAACCACTATTGTAGATTATATGATACAACAAAAAAGGGAGACTATGATGGTCTCCCTTTTTTTGTTATATCATATAATCTATTAGATATGAATTACCTCGCCATAAGCAGCGGCAGCGGCTTCCATAATTGCCTCAGACATTGTTGGATGTGGATGAACGGACTTAATAAGTTCACTCCCCGTAGTTTCGAGTTTTCTTGCAACTACAAGTTCTGCAATCATTTCGGTTACGTTAGCACCAATTAAGTGAGCACCCAAGAGTTCGCCATATTTTGCATCGAAGATCAGTTTTACAAATCCATCTTTATGGCCTGCTGCACTAGCCTTTCCAGATGCCGAGAAAGGAAACTTACCCACTTTCAACTCATAACCAGCCTCTTTTGCCCCTGCCTCGGTATATCCAACCGATGCAACCTCGGGAGAGGTATAAGTACAACCTGGAATATTGTTGTAATTCAACGGT
>JAYVSA010000026.1:0-6706 GCA_043775765.1 Breznakibacter sp.
CTATCAACCAACATCGTCTAAATTCCAGAAAGGGCTTAAATTTGAAGAAGAAAACAACTACAAAGAGGCCATTCTAATATTCAAAAAACTCACCAAAAACAACACTCAATTCACCGCAGAACTTCTCTACCATATAGGATTTTGCCAATTAAATCTTACGAATGCCGACACGGCCGTAATTAGTCTCACACACGCCCATCAATATGTCGATTCAGCAAAACTAACCTCCGATTTATCGGTAGATATACTCCTCACCCTTGGCAAATCATTACAAATAGCCCTTTCGCCCAACAGAGCCATCACCATTTACCAAGAATTATTGGGTATTATCTCCGACACGGATGCCGAATTAAAAAAAGAGATTGAATATCAAATACAATCGTGTAAAAATGCTCAAATATACATGGATAATCCAGTAAATATCTCCATAAAAAACTTGGGTCCAAACATCAATTCACCAGCCAACGACCACAGCCCTGTGGTTTCGCTCGATGAGAATCAAATCTATTATACTTCCCGTCAAAGCAGCAAAAAGGAAAACTCGCTGGAAGATGGTAGTAATCCAGAAAAAATATATCATTCCGTACTCTCATCAAATGAGTGGAGTAAGAATTTTCTTTTAGAAGTGTTTTTCCGAAATTTCGAGAACGAATCCGCACTCTCCCTCTCTGCCGATGGAACAGAACTATTTCTTTTCCGAAACGATCTTGAAGGTCAAAGTTTATACGAATCAATCTACGATGGAACTAAATGGACTAAGCCATTTAAACTCCCTGCACCTATCAATGGTCCTTATAATGAGACTCATGCTTGTCTTTCGCCCGATAAAAGCACCCTGTTTTTCACAAGCGACAGACCAGGTGGTTTGGGCGGAAAAGACATTTACTTAGTCCGTAAAAACAAGGATGGAGTATGGGGCTCCCTAACTAATCTTGGACCTAACATAAATTCCGAACTCGACGAAGAGACGCCTATCTTCCATTACGATGGAAAAACGCTCTATTTTGCCTCAGAAGGTCATAACTCAATGGGCAGAATGGATGTTTTTTATAGCCAAATGAATGCTGATAGTACTTGGAATGAGCCCATTAATCTAGGCTATCCAATAAATTCACCCGATGATGACTTTTTCTTTGCACCAAGCATCTCCAAAGATCATGCTTTTTACGCATCCTCACGACAAGGTGAAAACTATGGTGGGAGCGACATCTATCGAGTGGAATTCAAAAAATTCATACAAGGAAATCTCGCAGTTATTGAAGAGAGTATTAATCCAAACGATCCAGAGAATCTTAAAAAAGGAAAAATAAGAATCATGGTGAGCCAAAAAGAGACCAATAAACCCGTTGGAAACTACTCACCTGGCCTAGATGGAAAATGTATGCTCTTTCTCGAAACTGGTAAATCCTACAACGTCATCCAAAAAGAAGAGGGATTCGAAGACATAAAAACCGAAATAAAAGTTACCGACAGTTTAACCTATAAGCCAGGTAAGAAATTTGTAAGTTTTGCTTCACTCAAAGTAGAGCCTCCGCTAATTATGGGGAACAATAAAACAGCGCAGTTTGTCACTAAAAGCGGTAAAAACGCCCAAGATCAAACATCAACAAGATCAGACGAGATATTAAATTCCTCCGAAATTAAAATATACACCATTCAACTTCTGGCACTAAAAAGACGAACTCGCCCATTTAAAAACTACTTTCAAAATCTAAAAGCATACAAAATCAAACAACACCGATGTATTGATGGTTTTACGCGCTTTACAATTGGCTCCTACAACTCAATAGCTGAGGCTCAAGAAGTTCTCTCAAAAATTCAACTTAAAGGTCATTTTACAGATGCTTTCATTCGAAATTCAGAGCATCACGGAGAGAAGTTCCAGCACTAATACAAGGCCTACAATGATGAGAAAACACAATCTATACCAATAGAAAAAAGAACGGAGTCCTACAAATCCCAAAACCCCGAATGGGATTGACTATCTATATCATTTCAGATGAAGAGAAAGATCTTCTCTGAAACAGAGTGGATAACAGAGATTAAAAATCTCTAATTTAATAAACATTACTCTTCATCAACTTCGAGCAAAGGCTCACCTGTAAGTTCTTTTTGTGTCATATATTTACCAATAGAAATCAAAATAGAGGGAAGTAATATCAAATTAGTAATCAATGACACCAACAAAGTAATGGAAACCAATAGCCCAAGCGCAATAGTTCCACCAAAGCTGGATGCCGCAAAAATACCAAATCCAAAAAACAATATCAGTGTGGTATAAATCATCGAAATACCTGTCTCCTTGATAGTCGATGTTATTGACGACCCAACAGTTGCACCATCTTTTCTGAGTTCATGCCTGTATTTTGTTAAAAAATAGATTGTACCATCTGAAGCCAACCCAAAGGCTATCGTAAAAATCAAGATGGTCGATGCCTTAAATTCAATACCCGCAAAACCCATTATTCCAGCAGTGATAAAAAGAGGAATAATGCAAGGTAGTTTAGACAAAAGAATAATACGTATACTCTTAAAGAGCACCATACCAATTAACGCAATTAAAAGAATTTCAATGAGTAAACTCTCAAACAAATTACTCAAGAGATAATCGTTATTCTTCAAAAAAACCAAACTATGTCCTGTTAATTTAACATCATACTTTGCCGGATCAAAAATTGAATCCACAATGGGTTGTATCTCCCTTACCATCTCCTTCATTCGCACAGATCCCACATCGGCAATCTGATAGCTAATCCGGGTGTAGGTCTTGGTAGAATCTATCACGCCAGCAAGTTTACTACTATTCGTTGATTGTGAGCCCAAATAAGGCGACATCTTTTGCAATTCGCCAAGGGGTGGCAAGAGATAATACTTTGGGTCTCCCCCTCGAAAAGCTTGGTACGAAAACTTAACTCCCTCAACAACTGACAGCGGTTTCGAGAGTTCGGGATATTTGACCAGCCTCTTTTGCAACCCTTGTATTTTACTTAAAACAAGAGCGTTATCGGCAAAAACACCATTTGGCTTTTTCGTGTCAATCATTATTTCAAATGGAAGCACCCCATGAAATTCGGTCTCAAAAAACTTTAAGTCTTTATAAATTGGATGATTTTTAGGCAAATCGTCAACAACAAAACCAATAAGCTGAATACGAGATATACCATAAAATGAAATAGCTGTAATTATGGCAATGGTAATATAAATAGCCTTTCTATGATGATGAACCAAATAATCGACACCGCTTAAAATTGAAGTAATCCGTTTTCCAGTTAAATGTTGTGTTTTTTTTACGTCGGGCGAAGGTAAAAAACTAAATATTATAGGCACGAGTATTAGTGTCAATAAAAAAGTCAACATAACATTGATGCCCGCTATCACGCCAAATTCCGTCAACAAAACACTTCCCGTAAAGTAAAAAACACCAAATCCGATGGCTGTGGTAATATTGGCAAGAAGCAACGTTAAACCAATTCGGTCTACCATCCTCAGCAACGCCTTGGCTTTATTCTGATGTTTAGAAAATTCGCTATGGTATTTATTTATTAAGAAAACACAATTGGGTATTCCAATAACAATAATGATTGGAGCAATCAACCCTGAAAGTATGGAAATTTTATATCCGAATAAATCGATTAACCCTACCGACCAAACCACCTCTATTCCAACAATAATCATTGTAAAAAGAACAACGAGGAACGATTTAAAAAAGAGAAACAGAATAATTGATGTGACAATTACAGCAAGCACAAGAAATAACTTCATCTCTTTCGATACAATTTTCATTGATTCAGAGCGAATATAAGGCATTCCTGAATAATGAACTGCCTGATGTTCTCTTGCACTATATTCGTCGCCTAACAATTTAATTTGCTTAACCATCTCTAACCTCCTCGGGCTATCCAAATAAGCCTTCTGAAAGGTAATAGCCATTACGGTCGAGTAATCTTCCGAATTATAAATCAAATTCTTATATGTGGGTAATGAAAAGAGTATTCTTTTTAAACTATCAAGTTCTACTTGCGTATTGGGACGCTTTGAAAAGATAGGCTTAAGATCAAGCGTTTGCGCAGAGTCATTACGACTCGCATAGATTATAGAACTCAATGAAACAACGCTTTTTAGCCCGTCAATCTGCTTTATTGAATCAGACAAGTCGTACCAACCATTGAATCGATCTAATCGAAATATGTCTTTATCCTGAATTCCAATAACCAAAACATTTCCATCCTCACCGAAAAGCTTCTTAAACTTCTGATAGGTTATAAAAGTAGAATCTGAAGCTGGTAGAACACGGGCTATTTCATAAGAAAGCTGAACTTTTGATGCATAAAAGCCCATGATTACCGTTAAAGAAAGAATAACACCTATCAAATAATATCGAAACCGCAGTATGAACCTAGATAATCTAAACCACATCTATAAACAATGTATTAAATAGTAAAAATAAGCAAGCATAGCTTGGAAATCCAAGCTATGCCAGAATAAGTTTATGATAACTAAGACTACTTCGTGGCCTTTAGTTTCTCAATTTTATCTTTTGTAACAGCATCATTCGGATCGATATCCAAAATCATCTGAAAGTAAGACAACGACTTCTCTTTAAACTGCTTAGCCTCCTCGCCTTTTGAGCGTTCTGAACCAAAATAGTTATAAGATCCTAGGTAGTTATAGCACTCAACAAATGATTTCTTACCCTTCACTTTATCACTAGTTGCAGCTAATACCTCAAGCGTTTTTTCATAATAATCTTTGCCTAAAGTACCTTTTGCTTCAGGGTCTAAAATACTTTGAATACGCCCTCTCCACATAAAGCCAGTAGCATAATTCGGACTTAATTCATTTACAATTGCAAAACAACTATCAGACAATCTATAGTAACCCAACATCTTTGCCTTTATGCTGTCTCCAGCTACTGGCATCGGCGCAACACGACCTTTAGCATCAGCTACAGGAGTAATGTTAAATAAAAGTTGTCTTTGCTCATCACCAGCCTGATAATACAACTTCCCAATATTGAAGTTACCGGCAGACTTATCGCCGCCTGCAACCATAACCGTTGAATAAACATCTGCAGCATTATTGTATGCCTTTAATTTAACATAGACTTTTGCTAGTTCGTCCAAATAATCAACCGGATTTTCCTCTTTGCCAATAGCCAACTTGTAATTATCAACGGCTAACGAATCTTGATTATTCTTCGCTAAAAGCCTTGCATTATAAGCATAATCGGAACCTAATAAATCAGCCGTATTTTTCAATGCAAACAGTTTCTTCATATACTCTAAACCACCAACGTAGTCGCCATTTTCATAAGAAATATATCCCTTAATTCGATAAATAGCAACATTGGCTTGATCTCCTTTTTGAGCCATTACTTTATCTAACAGAGCCGATGCCTCTTTATATTTCTTGTTAAAAAACATAATAAAAGCATACTTCTCAACTTCGCTAATTGATGGATTAACTTTTGCATAATAAATAGAATAGTATTTCTCTGCCTCTACATACTTACCGTAATTGTAATATAGCTCTGCATATTTTTTATATCCTAAAATCTGATTTGGAGCTATTGCTATTGATTGTTCAAAATTCTTTTTGGCATCAATATAATTCTTGGCCAGAGTAAACATAACACCTAAATTACGATATGCTTCGTAACTATTTTTATCGTACAAGAATACTCTTTCATAGTCATTGGCAGCAGGGCCATAATTCTTCTTAATTAAATTCAAGTCCCCTGTAACCATCTGAATAGATGCGTTTTTATTACTTACAGCCAAACCTCTCTCTAAATAAATACGAGCCGATGCGGTATCCACAGCAGCAACCTGCAAACACGCTTTTGCAACAGATGCATAAATTGCAGGATTCTTCTTTTCAAGTTTTATTGCTTTGTCAAATAACAGAAAAGCACCTGATTTATTTCCATTTTGCAATTCAATCTTACCAAGTCCAAGCAAACCAAAAGGCGATTTTAAATCAGCAGATGCAGCGGTATAAGCAGCCTTTGACTCAGAAAAATTTCCCAAGGCAAAATAAGCCTCGCCAATAAGATAATTTATACGGGCATCATTCGGTGATTTAGAAAGTTCGGCCTTTAAAAGCGTAATAGCCTTTTCATATTGCTCTTCTTTTAAGTAGAATACACCATCTTCAACAAGCTGAGATCGTCCTATCTGTGCCGAGAAAAGAAGAATAAAAAGTAAAATTGTTTTACCTAGAAGTTTCATACATTCAAAAGTTAGTTAATTATTTGTTGTATCTATAAATCGGACTTTACCTCAATCAAACGAATTGGTGCGTAGGCGGGAAACAAACCCGATTTCAAAATAATACGTTGTCCTTTTTCATTTGCCAAGAAATTGGTAAATTTACTCAGCAAACCATCATAAGGTTCGTTATTTATAACATATACACCTCTAGAATAAGGATAAACCCCTTCGTACATATAGGCTTGGTATGGTTTATATGAATTCTCACCAGTTGCAACATCATAGTGCGAAACGGAAAGAACATTTATTTTTTTATGAAACGACAGATGTAATGAATCTGTGCTATCGGAAATCCAACTGATGCCAATTAAACCAATAGAATTGTTGTTTTTTGAAACAAACTCGATAACATCTCTATTGTTTTCTAATGCAGTTACATTTGTACTCAAGGGTTGACCTTTGCAAACTGAATCAACCATGAAACGAACAGTACT
>JAYVSA010000027.1:0-1992 GCA_043775765.1 Breznakibacter sp.
CTAAAAAGGCTATCCAAAAAGGATTCGAAAACCAACGTCTTAAAAAAGGAACCTCACTTATCGAAATAGTGGCTACCTGCAATTCTGGCTGGAAAATGAGCCCAGTGCAAGCCAATAAGTGGATGGAGGAAAATATGTTTCCATTCTATCCGCTAGGTGATTTGAAAGATAATTAAAAAGCTATATTTCAATATGTTATAGAGGCACGTAGCCACAATTTGAAAAACAGACTACAATGAAAGAGGAGATAATAATAGCTGGTTTTGGCGGCCAAGGAGTTTTGTCGATGGGAAAAATATTGGCCTACTCGGGAGTTATGCAAGACATGGAAGTTACTTGGATGCCATCTTACGGCCCTGAAATGCGTGGCGGAACAGCCAACGTAACGGTTATACTCAGCGATAGTCGTATTAGTTCACCCATTTTGCACGAATTCGACACGGCCATCATCCTCAATCAGCAGTCGCTCGATAAGTTTGAACCCCTTGTGAAATCGGGTGGAGTGCTTCTTTACGATGGAAACGGCATCATGCGTCATCCTGCTCGTACCGACATCAAAATCTATCGCATAGATGCCACCGAAGAGTCCATGAAAATGAACTCTGCCAAAACGTTTAACATGATTGTATTGGGCGGATTCTTAAAAGTAAAGCCTGTTGTGGAGATGGAAAACGTCATTAAAGGCATCAAAAAATCACTTCCAACGCGCCATCATCATCTAGTGCCACTCAACCAACAGGCTATTGAGCGCGGCGCTGAAATTGTTTATGCCATCAACTAAAACATTATTCAGTATAACTTCCAAAATGGAATGAGAGAAATCTTATTCCATTTTTTTCGTCCATTCACACCATTTATTCCTTATTTTGGGCGTGCCACAAAGCGCCTATTTTAGTTTACATGTTTGCCTGCATAAAAGGTCTATCTCAATATTTTATACCATTCAATTCACTACCTTTGTCATCCAAAAATAGAAGTTAGATAATGGAAATTAAAAACCTCGATATCTCTATCCCGCGCCGTAGATATTACCGCAATGCTCTAAGTCTCGATTGCTGTCCAGAGTGTGGTGCTAAACTTATACCTCAATTCAGTACCATCATACTCGTTGTTAAAACACCTACCGATGAGGCACAATTTGCAACAAGTCATAACGGTAGCCAGTTCTGCGAAAAATGCCCAGTGGTAATGTTTAACAAAGATATTATTCAACTGGTGGTTGCTAAAACTGAGCTTGGCAAACAAAGTCCGCAAATTTCAATAGCCGGTATTATTAATATGGACGCAATTCCTAAAGATAAACAGCATCTCGAACTCGGTTCCGACGAAAATCCCATTCCGCTAGTTAAATTCTTGCCAAACCTGCCATTCAAACCTCTCGAAACAGAGAAGAGGGTAGGGGCTAACGAGTTATGCATTTGTGGAAGTGGTAAGAAGTTTAAGAAGTGTTGTGGCAAAGTTTAGCATGAGAAAGCCATACCAAATAGTTGTTTGCATACTCGTTACACTATTTTTAGTGATTGGATGCCGCAAAACAACCAATACGCCAACTATTTCCTTCTATTATTGGAAAACAACTTTTAAATTATCCCCCCTAGAGGAGCAAGGTCTTGTTAACTACAAGGTTAAGAACCTCTATATTCGCTACTTCGATATTGATATTGATCCCGTTACTCACGAACCAATACCTCTTTCGCCCATTATCTTTGCTCATAAAGTCGATAGCTATAGGGTTATACCCGTTCTGTACATTAAAAATAGAGTGCTGCTTCAAGAGAATATTGACCTTACTGATTTGGCTCAGAAGTGCTACAATTTTACGGAGCAAATAAATAAGAAACAAAGCATTACTTGCAATGAAATTCAAATTGATTGCGACTGGACGCTGAAAACGCGTGATAACTACCTCAAGTTTATTGAACTGTTTAAGAATATTAGTAAGAAGGAGCTTTCGGCAACCATACGCCTGCATCAAATAAAATATTTTAAAAC
>JAYVSA010000028.1:0-13743 GCA_043775765.1 Breznakibacter sp.
TACTATCCAAAAGGTTGGAATGCTTATGTGGATGGCAAATTAACGCCTCATTTCTGTGCTAATTACATTCTTCGTGGCATGTACATTCCCGCAGGTAAACATACGGTGGAGTTCAAATTTGAACCAACCTCTTTTAAATACGGTATGATAATTAGTGCAATTGGCTCTCTAATTATCTTAGCGCTAATAGGTTACTTTGCTTTTTGGTATTACAAAAAAGGGTATAATCAAGAGATATAATTACTAGTTTAAAGGATTAGAAGCGAGGAGACTAAAAAATTAAGTTTCCTCGCTTTTTTGTTTCCTAGTCAATTTATATCTCTTTTATTAGATTCATAAGATTTAACAAATAGTCCTATTGGGGCACTTTGTGATGAAGGGAGTTGCGCAAAAAAGTGTAATTTTGCGGTTGCGCTAATTTTGGCGGTTTAGATTTAGTGACTTGTGGGCATTGTAGCGAAACAGACTATTAAAGGGTCTCTTTACTCGTATATTGGCATTTTAATTGGAGGCATAAATATTGCGTTACTCTATCCGCGTATTTTTGCTGAGGAGCAGGTTGGTCTTATCAATGTTTTGTTGGCTATCTCCTCATTGGCTGCGCCATTTGCTTCTTTAGGAATAAATGGATCTACAAACTATTTCTTTGCTTGGTTTAAAGATAAAGACAAGAAGCACAACGGGTTTTTTCTCTTCATGTTGCTGGTAAGTTTAGTGGGTTTTCTGCTCTTTACCATCATTTACTATTTCTTTAGCGACACAATCTTAGCCACCAAAGTTGAGAAGTCGGAACTAATAACCAACCATAGCTTCTACATTATTCCACTCACCCTTTTTACCCTTGCTTTTAGTGTAATGGATGTTTATAGTTCGGTGTTGCACGATTCTGTTTTGGGTACTGTTTTACAGGAATTTCTGTTTCGGATTATCAATTCAGCTCTCATCATATTCTACTTTTTTCATTGGATTTCTTTTGATGGCTTTTTGTTTTGGTATACCGTGGCAATGGCACTTCCACCTCTGGCAATAGGAGTTATTCTTATGAAAAGAGGCGAAATATTTTGGAATTTGCCCAAAGGTGCACTTCTCAAAAGACATCGGAAACAGATCTTTTATGTGAGCCTTTTCTATGTTGTATCAGGATTTGGTAGTTTAATGGTTACCTATATCGACCGATATATGGTGAACTATTTTATTGGGTTACGAGCGGCAGGTATTTACGCTATTACCAACTATTTTGGCTCAATAGTGGAAGTTCCTCGACGAAGCATGAGTAAAATTTCAACACCTCTAATTGCCGATGCTTGGAAAAAAAATGATCGGTTAGTTTTACAAAGTTTCTACATGAAAAGTAGTCTCACTCAGGTGCTTTTTGGATTGCTTATTTTTATTGGTATTTGGGTGAATGTAGACTCCATTTTCGTCATTCTACCAAAAAACTATCAAGATGGTAGAGAGGTTATTTTCTGGACTGGACTTTCTGTAATTTTTAACTGTTTTTTTGGAGTGGGGGCACAAATTCTTCTTACATCAACCAAATACAAAGCCTATACTTTTTTAACGCTTTTTTTAGGCATATTGGTTATTGGCACCAATCTTCTTTTTATTCCGTGGTTGGGCATTACGGGTGCGGCCATAGCATCGGCCATCTCTAAATTTATTTTTTCTGCTTTGGTCATCTGGGTATTGAAGTATAATTTCAATATTCAACCTTTCACAAAAGATTTACTCTACGTGGTTCTCGCAAGCATTGTGGCTTATTATTTAGGATATTTTGTGCCTTCTACTTCTCATCTTATTTTAAATATTGTTATTAAAAGCTTAGTTGTTGCAGTTTCCTATTTATCTATTCTATATTTCCTTGGAGTTTTTAAAGAATACGAAGAGTTTTTTAACCAATTTGCAACATCGGTATGGAAGAAAGATTAGCCCCTGTGGCTCTGTTTGTTTATAACAGACCTCAACATACTTTTGCTACTTTGTCGGCGTTGGCTCTAAATCGTTATGCCGACCAAACGGATTTAATTATTTTCTCAGACGGAGCAAAGTCCACTCTAGACAAACCATCAGTGGAACTTACCCGCAAAATAATATCAGATGTTAAGGGTTTCAAATCGGTAACTGTGCATTTGACCGAATCGAATATGGGCTTGGCAACTTCTATCATTAATGGGGTTAGTGAAGTTTTAATAGATCATGAATGCATCATTGTATTGGAGGATGATTTAATTACTTCCGTTGGCTTTTTAGAGTATATGAACTCTGCATTAGAATTCTACAACGAGAGTGCTATATTCTCTATTTCAGGCTATTCACCCAATATTAAGATAGGTCTGGATTACCCGTTCTCTACATTTTATAACGGCAGGATATGCTCTTGGGGTTGGGCTACTTGGCGCAACAAATGGGAACATATTGATTGGGAAGTAAAAGATTTCGACTCTTTTTTTCGCTCTAACAGACTTACAAGGGGATTTAATTCTTGTGGCAACGACTTGTCCATCATGCTCTATAAATATAAAATCGGAGAGATAAAATCTTGGGCCATTCGCTTTGCATATCACACTTTTAAAAATGGCGGCGGTGCCATTTACCCAACTCAATCATTGATTAAAAATATGGGTGCCGATGGTAGTGGAACAAACATGAAAGAGAGCCACAAATATTGGGTAGATGGAGTCGATGAAGTCGATACACACTCCTTTTGTTCACCCTATTTTGAAGATGAAAATATTAGAGTACGTTTTAAAAAATTTTATAACACATCGAACATAAGAAGGGCAATAAATATTTTTAAACGATCAAAATACCTGTTATTGGCCTCTTTTGGTTTTAATGAGAAATAGTTTATTCGCTTAGATGATGGACTTTTATAAAATATTTACCATTTTTGATTGTTAAGAAATGCAACCATGTACCATGAATAAGTTTATTTTTACTATTGCAATTAGTCTCCTGACAGTAACATTGTGGCGTTGTTCGAAAGACACTCTATTTTTATCCAACCAAAATGCCGTTCAGGTAGGGTTTTACTCGTCTCATACGGGTAAAGACACCACAATACTTAACTTCTCGGCGCATGGACTTGGTCGATTGAAGGATTCATTAATATACAAGAATGATACGACTAATAAAGCATTTCTCCCGCTTCGTTTCGATGGTGATACCACTAAATTTGTACTTAAAATGTTCCTACGTTTCGATACAGTTACCTTCATTCACACGAAAAATGAGGTTTATATTTCAAGTGAAGGCGGGTTTACCTACAATCTTCATTTGAAAAAAATAGAGTATACTCAGAATTTTGTAGATACCGCTGTTGTTGCTATTCCAGGAGTTAATTATAATGAAAATACCGAAAATGTTAAAATCTATATTTATTAGTTTCGTTCTTCTTTGCTCTTTCATGCAAATGGGAGTGGCGCAAGAGACTGATACAACGTCACATGTGGTAGTTAAAAAAATAGTTATTCACCAAGAGAAACAAGAAGGTTTGGCACTTGGTATCGACTTGGCACCTTTTATTTTACAATGGATGGATCCTGCAAGAAAAGGACTCAATTTTACTGGGCGAATAAACTTCAAAGAAAACTGGTTTGGTGTAGCCGAATTAGGCTACGAGAACTTCAACTTTAAATCAGATAGATTCAACTACCTTTCCAACGGTACAGCCATAAAATTTGGTGCCGATTACGATGTTTATAATCCCGATGAAAAGGGGAACAAAGACAATATCTTCTTTGGCTTACGCTATGGCTTTGCTTGGCAAAATCAGTCGTCTAGTGCCTATACTATTGAAAACAATTATTGGAATAACACATCTGGATCCATTTCGCCGTACAGTTTAAATACTCATTTCGCAGAACTCCTTTTTGGTGTTAGAACAGAAGTAGTTAAAAACTTTTTTATGGGTTTCTCTCTTCGGGTAAAGGGAATTATTCACTCATCCAATACTGGAATTCTAGAACCTACCTCTATTCCAGGTTATGGTGTGCCAAATCCAATTAATTTCGGCTTTTCTTACAACCTCGAATACCAAATTCCCTATTTGTGGAAAAAGAAATAATTATACGCTATGAAGAACTTTTTTAAGAAACTTTTCGACGGTATGGCTACCTTTTTACTCCGCTACGGATTGGCTATTGTCCTTATCTGGTTAGGTGTTACCAAGTTGCGCAATTTCGAACAAGATAATATCCGTCATCTGGTAGAGAATAGCGCCCTACTTACTTGGATGTTTAAATATGTAGCAACGTCTACTATTGTTATGATTATAGCTTACGGACAAATTGTGTGTGGTGTAATGATTGCCCTCAAGCAACTATCCGACAAGCTGGCATTTTGGGGTTCGCTCTTTATCGTTATTGGCTGTATCATTAGTATTTCGTTCATTTTTACGTCCGATATGGTTTGGCATCCGAGTTTTCGTTTTCCCGAACTCTCTAAAATCGGGCAATCTATTGTAAAAGATATCATCCTTTTAGCTGCCGCTTCTTGGTGTACCGCCGAAACCATTTAGCACAAATAAACTCCCTAATCTCATCCATCCATGAGTACAAAATTAGTTGCTATTTATTGTGCCTCAAGTGCCAAAATAGATTCAGCTTATCTTAATCATGCCAAAGAACTCGGTGCTCTTTTGGTACAAAATAACTTAGGCATCAAATACGGTGGCGGTTCTATAGGCTCTATGGGTGCCATTGCCAACGAAATGCTCCATCTAAATGGCCGAGTTGTTGGCGTAATTCCCCAATTTATGGTCGATGTTGAATGGGCTCACCCGCAGGTTAAGGAAATGATTGTTTGCACCACCATGGCTCAACGCAAAGAAATTCTTTTGGCCGATGTTGATGCCATTGTTGTTATGGCAGGTGGAGTTGGCACTTTCGACGAGATGTTCGACGCACTCTCGCTCAAAAAACTAGGCAAATTTCACAAACCCATCATCATCCTAAATACCAAAAACTACTTCACGCCCATCCTCGAAATTCTTGAACAAAGCATCCATCAACAATTTATGCACCAAGATCATCGAAATATGTGGCAAGTTGCAAACACTCCCTCAGAAGTCATCCACCTCATTCAAACAACACCTCATTGGGAGTCTAACACACTAGCAAATATCTAAAAAGATAAATAATTTTGGGGGATATCAAAAACACTATTTCTTGTTCCCTATATATATTGGCAAACACAAAATTTAATGCGCCTCTAACCAATTCTTTCCAACACCCATTTCAACCAATAATGGAACTTTAAGCGAAACAGCTGATTCCATTTCGGTTTTTACTATTTTCTTAACACGCTCAAGTTCAGGTAAATAGACTTCAAAGTTCAATTCATCATGCACCTGCATAATCATCTTGCTTCTAAGTTTCTCATTTTCAAAGGCTTTATCAATTTTCACCATCGCCATTTTTATCACATCGGCAGCAGTTCCTTGAATGGGTGCATTAATAGCATTGCGTTCGGCCATACCTCTAACCACTTGATTCTTAGAAAAAATATCGGGTAACTGCCGGCGACGACCAGAAAGTGTTTCTACAGTGCCAGTCTCTTGTGCAGATTTAATAACACCATCCATATAAGCCTTAACTCCAGGAAAGTTCTCAAAATAGCCATCAATGAGCGCTTTTGCTTCAGACCGTGGAATAGATAAACGTTCGGCTAATCCAAAAGGCGAAATACCGTAAATAATACCGAAATTAGCCGTTTTCGCCTTGCGTCTCATGTCAGACGTTACTTCGGCTAAAGAAACGCCAAAAATCTTGCTCGCTGTGGCTGTATGGATATCCTCGTCCTTATTAAAAGCCTCTATCATTGCCACATCGGAACTAAAATGTGCCATCAAGCGAAGTTCAATTTGAGAATAATCGGCCGAAAGAAATGTAAAATCCTCATACTGAGGCAAAAACGCACGACGTATCTCCCTACCCTCCTCTTCACGAATTGGAATGTTTTGCAAATTAGGATTCGTACTGCTGATACGCCCAGTAACAACGATGGCTTGATTATACGAGGTATGAATACGATTTGTATCGAAATTTACCAATTTAGGTAGCGCATCTATATATGTGGATATTAATTTCTTAAGACCTCTATATTTAAGTATTAGATCAATAATTGGGTGTTTTCCTTTGAGCTTTTCGAGAACCTCTTCTCCTGTGGAATACTGCCCAGTTTTAGTAGTCTTTGCCAGCGGATCAATCTTTAATCGATCAAATAAAATCTCACCTACTTGTTTGGGCGAACCAATATTGAATTCTGTTCCTGCTTGCTGATAAATCTCTTTTTCAAGTGATATAACGACTTCATTAAGCTCAATGGAATAAGCCTCCAACTCTTTAGAATTAATAAAAACGCCTTCGTGCTCCATTCGAGCCAAAACCTTTAAAAGAGGCATCTCTACTGAATTGGCATAATCAAGTATCTTATTGTCAATCAACTTATTGAAGAGTATTTGTTTAAGTTGAAATGTAACATCTGCATCTTCTGAAGCATATTCAGTAATTACGTTCAATGGTACTGCACGCATCGAACGCTGTTCCTTACCTTTGGTGCCAATGAGCTTTTCAATTGAAATGGGCGAGTATTGTAAATATTGTTCCGAAAGATAATCCATACTGTGCTTGCTGCTCGGATTAATCAAGTGATCGGCAATCATGGTATCGAAAAATGGCCCCGAAACTTCAATTCCATAACGCATCAACATTAGGATATCGAACTTGATATTTTGACCAATTTTCAAAGACTTTGTATTCATAAAAAGCGGTTCAAATTGCTTTACAAAATCTCGTCCCCCCAAATGCATTGGTGGCACAGGAACGTAATAGGCCAACCCTTTTTGCTTACATAACGAGATGCCCACTAACTCATCACTCATCACATCTAGGCCTGTTGTTTCTGTATCAAAACAGAACTCTTCTGAACTAATAAACTGTTCTATAAGTGCTGTTATTTCACTTTTATCATTAACAGAAATATATTCATGTTCAACATCTGAAATGGTTTTGAAATTGGAGGCCTCTTGCTGTAAAGTTTCTTCTTCGGAGGATGAATTATTATCCTCGGGAAAAAGCGAACCTTGCGAAAAAAGATCGAACTGAACAGGTTTCGCCGCAGTAAAAAAAAGATCGTTGATTCGCGTTAAAAGCGTCCTAAATTCCAGTCTATTAAAAAGTTTTACCAGCTCCTCTCTATTGGGTTGAGACGCAATATAACTCTCTGGTTCAAAAGCAATTGGAACATCGAGTTTAATAGTAGCTAAATAACGTGAAAAAAGAACTTGCTCTTTAAAATTGATAAGATTCTCCTTTTGTTTTCCTTTGAGTTCATCAATATTTAAATAGATATTGTCTATAGAACCAAAACGTCCAATTAGATCTTTTGAGGTCTTTTCTCCAATCCCTGGACAACCGGGTATGTTATCGGCAGTATCACCCATAAGACCAAGTATATCAATAACTTGAAACGGATTAGTTATATTAAAGTTTTCATTAACCTCTGCAACTCCCCAAACAACCACATCATTGCCCATACTTTTGGGCTTTATCATTACCACATTTTCGTTTACCAGTTGGGCATAATCTTTATCAGGAGTCATCATCTTAACAAAAAATCCATTCTCAGAACCCAGCTTGGAGAGCGTACCAATCACATCATCTGCCTCAAAGCCAGACACTTCCAAAATAGGAATATTCATTGCGTTCAGAAACTCCTTAATTAAAGGTACAGCCAAACGAATATCTTCGGGAGTTTCATCTCGGTGCGCTTTATATGCCTCAAACTCTAAATGTCGAAACGTTGGTCCAGCAGGATCAAAAGCTACTGCCAAGTGAGACGGCTTCTCTTTGGCAATGACCTCTAAAACCATATTCACAAAACCAAAAACTGCAGAAGTATTAAGTCCTTTTGAATTGATGCGTGGCGATCTAATAAAAGCATAATAAGCTCTGTAGATGAGAGCATAAGCATCTATCAAGAAAAGCGTTGGTTTATTTGGATTCATAGTGTGATTTATTAAATATAAAGATCCTCTTTTTCGAGAAGTTGTGAAATGACCTTATTCGTAAGCTTACTTGCTCCTATGCGAAAAAGTTCAGGATTAATCCATTCATTACCTAGTATTTGTTCTGTTAAAACAAGATATTTTTGAGCAACATCAATTTCTGAAATTCCACCAGAAATTTTTATACCCACCTTACGTCCTTCAACAGAATTGAAAACTTTTATAGCCTGCAACATGACATAAACGGCCGAAAGCGTTGCGCCATCATAACCTTTACCTGTTGATGTTTTAATGAAATCTGCACCTGCTTCCATGGCTACCAGTGAGGCATTCCATATTTCGTCTTCTTTTATGAGAGCTCCCGTTTCAAGAATCACCTTTAATTTTGCTTTGCCACAAACCTCTTTAATTGCTCTAATCTCCTCAAATACAAACTCATAGTTACCTTCAATAAATTCGCCAACAGATATAACAATATCAATCTCATTGGCGCCGTAAGCCAATGATTTTTTCACCTCTGCAATCTTTATATCCAAAAAGGTCTGGCTCGATGGAAACCCACCAGCGACAACCGCTTTGCCTATGCCATCTACCTTTAAATAACTTCCAATTAAGGTTGAAAATACAGGAAAAATACATACTGCTCCTATCTTAGGAAGAGCTGGATAAGATTCATAAAGTTTATTTACCTTTTGAAGAAAGACAATAATTGAATCACTTGAATCTGTTGAATTTAAAGATGTCAAATCAATTGAACTAAGAATAGTTTTTAGCGATTCAGTTGAAATATTCGTTATCCCTTCAAGATGGTGTTCTATATTATTATTAATGTCTGAAGGAAGATAGGCCTTCTTAAACTTTGAGAAAAATTCATCCATGATTTTACTTCTATTTTAATTTCAAATTATTAATATGTCTCTGATTATCACGCTGTTGTTTCTTTTCCAAATTCTTCTTAAAGGCCTCTTCTAAGTCAACCCCAGTTTGATTGGCAAGGCAAATAAGAACCCAAAGAACGTCGGCCATCTCGTCAGCCATATTTTCGCCACTTTCTCCTTCCTTAAATGACTGTTCACCATATTTACGCGACATTATACGAGCCAATTCACCAACTTCTTCCATTAGAATAGCTGTATTGGTTAATTCGTTAAAATATCGTACTCCAACGGTCGTTATCCACTTATCAACAGTTTCCTGTGCCTCCTTTATTTCCATACCGTAAAAGTATTAATAATCTTTGTTCTTACTATCCATCCAAATGGTAACAGGCCCATCATTTACCAACTGAACCTTCATATCTGCACCAAACTGACCAGTTTTAATCTCTTTATTCAAATTTGCTTCACATGACACTACAAAAAACTCATACAAAGGCACTGAATGGTCTGGTTTAGATGCGCGAATATAAGACGGCCTATTTCCCTTTTTAGTGGCTGCATGAAGCGTAAATTGGCTTACAACTAACATTTCTCCATCAGATTCTAGTAACGATTTATTCATTACTCCATTCTCATCATTAAAGATTCTAAGATTCACAATTTTGGAACAGAGCCACTCCGCATCTTTTTCTGAATCCAAATCTTCAATCCCAACAAAAACCAGTAATCCATTATTTATGGATGAAAAAATCGCACCCTCTATTTCAACCGAGGCCGACAAAACTCTTTGGACAACAACTCGCATTATTGTATATTTAAATTTTAGTTAAATACAGATTTTTGTATGATGAATTTACAAATAAACAAAAATTAAAGCAAAACGTTGTGTTGGTACCAAGAATCATCATTTTTAAAACTAAATCGAATCAAAAATACAAACATAAATTAATTAATATAATTACTTAATTATTAATAATTTAAACCAATTTACTTTAAGCTACACTTTAATAGTTAAGCTCTTTAGATTTCATCGAAAAAACATGACTAACAACTTATACATAAATATGAAAGCCATATTAAGTAAAACTTCAAGTCCGTACATAAATTTAGCAACAGAAGAGTATTTGTTAAAAAATAGCACCGACGAAATATTATTTCTCTATCGAAATGACAAATCATTAATAATTGGCAAACATCAAAATAGTAATTTAGAAATTAACGTAGAATTACAACATAAATTAAATATTCCAATCGTTCGCCGCTTATCTGGTGGAGGAACTGTATTTCACGATTTGGGAAATATAAACTTTTGCTTCATTACCAATGAGGCACATCAACGACAGGTAAATTTTGAAAAATATGCTCAACCAATACAAGAGGCGCTCAGAAAACTAGGTGTTGAAATTTCAATTGGCAAGCGACATGAATTTCTGGTAGATGGAAAAAAAATCTCTGGTAATGCTTCTCACATCTGGAAGAATAGAGTTATTCATCATGGCACGTTACTCTACAATTCTGATACGAATTTACTACTTGAATTACTTAAAATAAATAGAAATAAATACATCGACAAAAGTGTAAAATCGGTAACTAGCGAAGTTATAACAATCAAAGAGGCTTGTAAACTTACAGATGATGTAGAGACATTTACACAAAAATTACTTTCTGAAATATCTTTAATTCTAAATGCAGAAATATCAATGAATTACTTAGATTCGTTTGAAGAAGAGATTAATGCTATTGCCAACACAAAATTCAAATCCTGGGAGTGGAATTATGGTTACAATCCAAGTTATCTATTCAATAAAACTCTGTCATTATCAAATAATCAGGAGCTGAAAATAAGTTTTAATGTCGATAAAGGAATTATTTCGAATGTTAATTTTGAGATAGATAATAATGTTCCCAACGAAATAAGAGAACTACTAAAGGAAATTATTCATGGTAAAATGCATTCCATTGAAATTCTATCTGAGCAAATTGACAATTATAAAGAATCTTTGATCAAATATATAAGCCCGAGAAAACTTATTGAGGAGTTATTTTAGAAAAATAATCTAATACTATTTTTGCCTTTGACTTACCAATTACTCTTTCAAGATCACTAAAACACGCGTCTTTAATACCGCTTACTGATTTAAATTCATGAATGAGCTGTTGAGCTGTTGCCTCCCCAACACCAGGTATATCATCTAATTCCGATTTAATAAATCCTTTAGATCGCTTATTCCGATGAAAAGTAATACCAAAACGATGAGCCTCATTTCTTAAATATTGCAACAATCTTAATGCGTCACTATCTCTTCCAATGACTAAAGGCTCGCTCTCAAATGGAAAAAAAATCTCTTCTTCTCGTTTGGCTAATCCAATAATGTCAACCTCATGTTCAATACCCAATTTTTGTAAAATTGAATAGGCTGAGCTCAACTGTCCCTTACCTCCATCCACAACTATAAGATTTGGAAGTGATGAATTCTCATCAATCAGCCTACTATAGCGACGTGAAATAATCTCTTCCATGGAAGCAAAATCATTAGGGCCTTCAACCGTTTTAATATTGAAATGACGATAATCGGCTTTAGAAGGTTTACCCCCCCTAAACACCACACACGAAGCAACTGGGTATGCACCTTGAATATTGGAGTTATCAAAGCACTCAATATGGTCAGGGATTTTATGAAGCTGTAATGCGGCCTGAAGATTTAAAAGCGCATTATTAGGACTATTTTCTCTCTTAACAATTGTATTCTGTTTCAACTTTTCTAACCTATGATAGGTGGCATTTCGAGTCGCTAAATCTAATAATGTTTTCTTTTCTCCTTGCTTTGGAACAAGAAATTTAGCACCGTTCCAACTCATGGTCATTGTAAATGGCACTACAATCTCCTTGGCAGTACTATTTAATTTTGTAGAAATCTCAACAATGGCCAATTCTAAAATCTCATCTAACCTTTCATCTAACCGCTTTTTTACCTCTAATGCATGACTTTGAATCACTGCTCCATTTACCACTTTTAAAAAATAAACATAGGCCGATTTCTCATCATCTACAATAGAAAACACATCTACATTATTTATAGTGGGACTAACAATTGCCGATTTACTTTGAAAATTACTCAAAGATTCTAATTTCTTTCGAATAATTTCGGCCTCCTCAAATTTCAGTTGAGAGGCTAAATTCATCATCTTACTCTTTAAAAAGGAGATGACCGAGGATATGTTTCCCTTTAAAATATTTCTTATAGCATCAACATGTAACAAATACTCCTCTTCACTCTCTTCTCCTATACAACCACCGTTACAATTTTTAATGTGGTACTCGAGGCAGACTTTATAATTACTGTTCTCAATGCTAAATTTATCTAATTTTAAACTACATGTTCTTATCGGAAAAAGCTCTTTTATAAGATCTCGAAGCACGTTGACCATAGTAATGGATGTATACGGTCCATAATAACTTCCACCATCTTTATGTAATTGGCGGGTTACAAATACACGCGGAAATGGCTCGCTCGTAATTTTAATCCATGGAAAAGACTTATCGTCTTTTAAAAGAATATTATATCTGGGTTGATATTTCTTAATAAGATTATTCTCAAGCAATAAAGCATCGGATTCACTCTCTACCAAAATATGTTTGATATCTGCAATCTGACGGACTAAAATATTAGTCTTTCCATCGTCGTGCTTTTTAGCAAAATAGGAATTGACTCGCTTCTTAAGGTTTTTGGCTTTCCCAACATAAATGATTTTACCCTCTGAATTATAATACTGATATACACCTGGCGTGTCTGGCAAAGCAGCAACTAATGATTTAATTCTATCCAAATCCCTAGTATCGCTCATATCTTAATCTTCAAAAAGATCTACAAACTTAAAATTAGTACTATCAAAAAGACCCTTGTCACCCAATTTTAAATGCGGAATAACCAACAAACTCATAAAAGCAAGAGTCATAAAAGGTGCCGATAATTGAGCCCCCATCAACTTTGCAGTTTTATTTAATCGCTCATAATCACTAGCAACTTCTGCCCCAGAACAAGACGACATTAAACCAGCTATAGGCAATTGTAAAATATCAATCGCCGCATTAATACAACTACCTATTCCACCCTTTACCTCTATAATAGCATTTGCTAAATTAACAATGTCCATATCATTCGTGCCAACAAAAATTAAATTATGGCTATCATGCGCTACTGAACCACCTATGGCACCCTCTTTTAGTTGAAATCCCTTAATAAATCCAACTTGAGGTTTACTGTTTTTATAACGATTTATAACTACCAATTTAAGCAAATCATTCTCAACATCCGGCACAATAAATCCATTCTCTATCTTTGGATAATACAACACTTCGGTAGTTAATAGCTCACCATCCATTGCATTTATTACACGTATTCGCTTATTGTTTATTGATTCAAGCAAAAGATCATTACTAGAAATTTTATTTGCTGAAAAATTATTAATAACATCACACTTATTTTGCTCTAATACAAAAGTACCTGATCCAAAAACCTTCTTGCCATCTATATAGCTTTCTATAATATTGTAGTTTTTCAAATCATCCACAACAATAAAATCAGCCCGGTCCCCTACCCTTAATTGCCCAACAGGTAAACTATAAAACTGTATTGGGTTAATAGAAGAAGCTTTTAGAATATCAAAAATATCATATCCTAAAGCTAAAGCTCGCTTTACAATTTTATCAATATGCCCATATTTTACAATCTCATCGGGATGACAATCATCTGTACAAAACATTATTTTATCGGGATGAGATGCTATCAATGACGCTAAAACGTTAAAATCTTTAGCGGCACTACCTTCACGAATTTGCACCATCATACCTTTAGA